>JAUIJH010000284.1 GCA_030431335.1 Alphaproteobacteria bacterium | reverse complement strand
AGGCGGCGAGCGAGTGGAGGTCGCCGCGCACCTGCACCGGCTCGCGCACGTTGGCCTCGACGATGGCGAGCAGCGGCTCGACCATCACGCCGCGCCGGGCAAGGTGCATCGGCGGGATGCACAGCCCCTCCTCGAACACCTGGCGCGCGTCGGCGCTGAAGCCGATGCCGCCCACGTCGACCACGTGCGCGGTCGAGGCGAACAGCGCCACGATGCGGCCGTCGAGGAAGGTCGGCGTGACGACCGTGAAATCGAACAGGTGGCCGGTGCTCAGCCACGGATCGTTGGTGACGAAGATGTCGCCTTCTTCCATGGTGTCGGCGGGAAAGCGCTTGAGGAAATGGCCCACCGAGAGCGCCATCGAGTTGACGTGGCCGGGCGTGCCGGTGACCGCCTGGGCGATCATCCGCCCCTCGACGTCGAACACACCCGCCGACAGGTCGCCCGCTTCGCGCACGGCGGTGCTGAAGGCGGTGCGCCGCAGCGTCTGCGCCTGCTCCTCCACCACGGAGATGAGCCGGCTCCACATCACCTGGAGCTGGATGTCGGTGAGCGTCGACGGTTCGGTCATGACGCGGTCTCCGCGCGGCGGGTCATCACGATGTTGCGCCGCGCGTCGATTGTGACGTCGAAGAGCGCGGGCGCCACGGTGGTGGTCTGGTCCTCGACGATGAGCGCGGGGCCGGCGAAGCGCGCGCCCGGCGGCAGCGCGGCGCGATGGTAGACGGGCACCGGCACGAACGCCTGGCGCTCCGCGTCGAACAGCTCGCGGTGGCCGGCGGGCGCCACGTCGACCGGCGCGTCGATCACCGCCGGCGCCGCCACGATGGCGCGCGAGGGCGCCGTCACCGACACGGTCCAGTTGATGATCTCGACCACCATGCCCTCGACCGCGCGGCCGTAGCGCTCGGCGTAGAGGGCGCTGAAGCGCTCCAGGAGGAGCGGCCCGTCCGCATCCGTGAACGGGCGCAGCGGCAGCTCCAGCGTCAACTCGTGGCCCTGGCCGCTGTAGCGGGCCTCCACGCTGCGGGTCTCGGTCAATTCGGCATCGGGCGCGCCGAGGCGGACCGGCTCGGTCGCCTTGGCGCTCATGTCCGTCAGCAGCGCGTTGGCGTGTGCCGCGTCGAACTGCGACAGGCGCATGTAGCGGCTCTGGGCGATGGTGTAGGACAGCGGCGCGAGCAGAAAGCCGACCGCCGACCCGACGCCCGCGTTCGGCGGCACCACGATGCGCCCCGCGCCCGTCTTCTGCGCCAGTCGCGCCGCATGCACTGGCCCCGCCCCACCGAAGGCGACGATGCTGCAGCGCTCGATCGTGTGCCCTTCCTCGATGGCATGGACGCGGGCGGCGTTGGCCATGTTCTCGTCGACGATTTCCGACACCGCGAACGCGGCCATGGCGTCGGGCAGGCCCAGCGGGCCGCCGACCCGGCGCTGCAACGCGGCGCTGGCAAGGTCCGGCCTGAGCCGGATCGAGCCGCCGGCGAACCCGTCGGCCGCGACCCGGCCCGCCGTCACGTCGGCGTCGGTCACGGTGGGCTCGGTGCCGCCGCGGCCATAGCAGGCCGGCCCCGGATCGGCCGCCGCGCTCGCGGGCCCCACCTTGACGCGGTTCATCGCATCGACGGACGCGATCGAGCCGCCGCCCGCGCCGATCTCCACCATCTCGATGACGGGCACGCGCAGCGGCAGCCCGCTCCCCTTCAGGAAGCGGTGGACGCGCCCCACCTCGAAGCTGCGCGACAAGGTGGGCGCGCCGCCCGAGATGAGGCAGATCTTGGCCGTGGTGCCGCCCATGTCGAACGAGACCACCTGCGGCAGGTCGCACTCGGCGGCGATGTGGGCGGCGAGGATCGCGCCGCCGGCGGGCCCCGATTCGATCAGCCGGATGGGAAAGGCGCGCGCCGTCTCCAAGGTCGCCAGCCCGCCGTCGGACAGCATCATGAAAAGCGGCGCCTCGAGGCCCGCCGCGCCGAGCCGCTCGGCAAGTCGGCCGAGATAGCCGGCCATCAGCGGTTGCACGTAGGCGTTGGCGACGGTGGTCGACAGCCGCTCGTATTCGCGGATCTCGGGGCAGACCTCGGCCGAGATGGAGATCGCCACGCCGGGCAGCGCGCGGGCGAGAATGTCCCGTGCGCGGGCCTCGTGCGCCGGATTGGCGTAGGCGTGGAGGAAGCCGATGGACAGGCTCTCGATCGCCAGCCGTTCGAGCTCGGGCGCCAGGTCGTGCACGGCGGCCTCGTCGAGCGGCAGCAGCACCTCGCCGCGCGCGCCGATGCGCTCCGGCACGGTGAAGCGAAGGTCGCGCGGCACCAGCGCCGGCGGCCGCTCGATGAAGAGGTCGTACTCGGCGAAGCGAT
>JAUIJH010000167.1 GCA_030431335.1 Alphaproteobacteria bacterium | reverse complement strand
GCCATCGAGCCGGCTTAGGCCCGGCCGCCGTCGAGCCGCCATGCCGCGCGGCGGTGCCTGGTTGAGCAGCCATGAAGTCGACCGCTACGAAACGCGTCTGGCGGTCGGCGTTGAGCCAAATCGCCAAGCGGTGTGATCGCGGCCCAGTCCGGCCGCCATGCGGGCGCACGCCGCCATTGCGGGCGCACCTCGATACGTCGCGCGATCCCGGTGCGAGCCAAAGGGGTGCCCTCGCTCGCGATCGCTTCAAGGCCGAGCCCGATGTCTCACGGTCCGTCTCGTTGAGACGGAGGCGCTCAATTTCGTCGTGGCTCACCAAGCGTCGGTGTGAGCTGAAGCGCTCACGATGCGTCGAGGTGAGCAAGAACCCGCGAGGCAAGGTCGAGACCTCGCGATCCGCGCTTTGGACAGGCTTCGGCGAACCTGTCGATATCGCGCGGAATGCCACCGATACGCGACGCCCTCTGCACACCGCAGTGACGGCCCCTGCCGTCCCGGAGGCGCACCTCCGAGCCAGCGATGTGCGAGCGGTCGTACACCGACCATCTTCGCTGGCGGCGGCACGCTCTTGCCGCCGCGTCGCCGTTCGCCCTAAACGGGCGCTGTCGCGAACCTCTAGACGTGGATCGCCAAGGGTTCGCCGCGGCCCATCGCGCCGGGAGCAACGTTGGGCTGTGCTTCGAGCCACACGTTGATCTTGTCGAGCGCTTGAGGGCGAACACGGATCATACGGCGCTGCCGATCGATCCGCCGCTCGACCAAGCCGGCTTGCTCCAACACCCTAAGGTGGCGGGAGATGGCAGGGGGCGTAACGCTGAACGGTGCGGCGATGGCGCCTACCGGCAATTCACCGTCTCTCAAAAGCCTGGTGACGATCGCGAACCGCGTCTCGTCTGCAAGGGCCGCAAATATGGCGAGGAGGCCTGTCTGCTCGGTCATCCTCTCGTCTCCCGTATAGATTGCAATATGCACTTCATACGGCACTCGGTTTTCAATTGCAACCAGAGTTTGCTATCCTCGAAGTGCATAGGGTTAGGTTGATTTAAAAATGTGGTCGAGTTATGGCAATCTTACTTGTCTAGCAAATAAAGAACCCGCCTGAGGGGCGGGTTCTCCAACGCAAGGTTGCCGCTGTCAGGGCAGACGGCAATTGTGGCGGACGCCATCGTAGCCGAGATAGGTGCCGTCGCTGGAACGGAACGAGCGGTACTTCAGGCCGCACTGGCGGTACCATTCGGCAGTGTAAGGCGCCGGAACTCCGTAATAGTCGTCGTCGTAGACCACCACGTCGTTGTTGTTGCTGTTGGCGATGGCGGCGCCGGCCAGGGCACCCGCGGCCAGGCCAATCACGCCGGCCGCCACGGCAGCGCCGGTGTTGTCGTAGTAGTAGCCGTTGTTGTAGTTCCACCAACGGCCCCGATAGTAGGCGCGCTGACGGTAATGGCGCCGGTCGACGCGGTTGGTCGTGCGCCGAGCGGTCCGCCGGGCGGTGCGGCGGGCAATGTCGCGCGTGGTGCGCCGGTCGGCCTGACGCCGCACGTTGCGGTTGACGTTCCGGTTCACATTCCGGTTGACGTTCCGATTCACGTTGCGGTTTACATTCCTATTGACGTTCCGGTTCGTGTTGCGGTTGGCGTTACGCGGATAGCGCCGGGCGTGGTTGGTGTTGGCTTGCGCCAGCTGGACCAAACCCGTTTCCGGAGCGGCGCCGGCAATGCCGGTCTCGAAGGCGGGGGTGATGGTCAGAGGCGTCGCCGCTCCTGCGAGCGGGGCAGCCGCTGCGGTGCCCATCGGGGCCGCCAGCGCAAGAGCGGCCGGCAGGCCCGCCCACGCCGCAAACCGGCGGATCTTATCGAACAACATATGATAACTCTCCCGAAGTTCCTGGCGTCGGGGCATAGGTTCCCCGCTCTTACCCACTAATGTAGGACAGAACGCCTGAATGGCGATTGAACACCTTGGCGCGGTGTTACTTCGTTCGCTGTGAGGCTGTTTTGGCGGTTGCTTGCCCGGCCGCAGCCCAGCCAGGCAGCAACGAATTTCAGCATTCTCAAGTTGAGCTGGCACTATGGTGCCGCGCCTCGGCGATTTTTGCGCCGGTTCGCTTCAGTTCAGTGCCAACGCTCCCGCGCGGCGTCGTCCTTGGCGTTCGCCTCGACCCAGGGACCGGCCGAGCCGCCCTTGAGGTGCTCGCGCTTCCAGAAGGGGGCGTCGGTCTTTAAAAAGTCCATCATGAACCGCACCGCATCGAACGCGGCATCGCGATGGGCCGAACCCGCCGCGACCAGGACGATCGGCTCGCCCACCTGCACCAGCCCGCTGCGATGCACGGCGATCAGCCCGAAGAGCGGCCAGCGTTCCAGCGCCTGTTGCGCGATCTCGGCCATCTTGGCCTCGGCCATGCCGGGATAGTGCTCGAGCTCCAGCGCCTCGAGCCGGCCGCCATCGCCGCGGCACAGGCCGATGAAGGAGGCCAGCGCGCCGGTGTCCTCGCTGGGCGCGATCTCGCCCAGCCACGCCGCCGGATCCAGCGTTTCGGCCAGCACCTCGACGTGGAAGCGGGCCATCTCAGCCGCCCGTCATCGGCGGGAACAGGGCCACCTCGCGCGCGTCGCGGATCGAGACGTCATGACCGATATGCTCGTGATCGGCCGCGACGCGGATGAAACGGTCGCGTTCCAGGGCGTGCGCGTAACCCTCGCCGCGCGCCTTGAGAAAGGCGATCAGCTCGCCCGCGGTGCCGACCCCGTCAGGCAGCGCGATCTCCTCCTCGGCGACGCCGATCCGTTCACGCACCCAGGCAAAATATTTGAGCTTCATTCCTCGTTCCAAACCTCCCGCGTCGCCCAGGCATATTGGAAGCCGCTGACGAGGGTCATCACCATCGCCGCCCACAGGATGAGGAGCGCCGCGACCCGCGCCACCGTCTCGAGCGGTGCCCAGGGGCTGGCCATCAACGCCGCGATGGCGACCATTTGAAAGGTCGTCTTCCATTTGGCGAGGTTGGTGGGCGGCATGGTCACGCCGCGTCCACCGAGATGCTCGCGCAAGCCGGAGATGGCGATCTCGCGCATCAGGATCAATGCGGCCGCGAGCACGTTGATCCCGTCGATCACGCCGATGGCGCACAGGCACAGCAGCGTGACGGCGATCAGGAGCTTGTCGGCGATGCTGTCGAGCATCCGGCCGAGATCGCTGGTGAGGTTGAAGGCGCGCGCGATGCGGCCGTCGAGCCAGTCGGTGGCCGCGGCCAGGGCGAACACCACGAGAGTGCCCGTCATCAGCGGTCCCCAGGGCCACAGGAGGAGGATGGCGATGAGGAGCACCGACAGGCAGCGCGCGGCCGTCAGGATGTTGGGCAGGGACAGGTGCGCGAGAGCCTGGGACGCGGCCGCGTAAGCTGGGCCTTGCGGGCCGGGGGCGTCGCTGGGCAGCACCTCGCCGGTCTTGGGTTGCCGCGCGGGGACTGCGGCGTGGGCCGCTGCGGCCTCGGCAGCGTGCGCGTCCGGCGGGGGAGCGCCGGCTCCGGCAGGCGCGGCGACAGGCTCCGGCGGCGCGCTTGCGGCAGGCTCCGGTGCAGCCACGGGCTCCGGGGCGGTCACCGGCTCGGGCGTGGGCGGCGCGGCGGCTTCGACCGGGGGCTCCTCGTCAACCTTCACCGGCGGCGGCGCGTTCACCGGCTCGGCGCCGGCATCGTCGGGACGCGGCTTGGTCGGATCGGTGTCAGACGTGTCGGTCATCGAGAGGCCGGTGCGTTGTCAGTATGAAAATGATCGTAGACCCTTTTTGCTACGCTTTCGGAGATGCCGTCCACCTCGATCAGGTCGTCGACGCCAGCCTTGGCCACCGCCTTGGCGGTGCCGAAGTGGCGCAGCAGCGCCCGCTTGCGGGACGCGCCAATCCCGGTGATCTCGTCCAAGGGGTTGGCATTCATCGCCTTTTTGCGCTTGGCGCGGTGCACGCCGATGGCAAATCGGTGCGCCTCGTCCCGCAGCCGCTGAATGAAATAGAGCACAGGGTCGCGCGGGGGTAGGCGGAACGGCCGTTTGCCCGGCTGGTGAAACTCCTCGCGCCCCGCGTCGCGGTCGACGCCCTTGGCGACGCCGACCAGCGGCACGTCCTCGATGCCGAGCTCGGCCAATACCGCGCGCGCCGTCGAGAGCTGACCCGCGCCGCCGTCGATCAGCACCAGATCGGGCCAGGGGCCGAGCGCGTCCGGATCGCCATCGGTCGCGTTCGGCGCGGCGTCGCGCGGCGCTTCCTTGAGCAGGCGCGAGAAGCGGCGCGTCAGCACTTCGCGCATCATGGCGAAATCGTCGCCGGGGGTGAGATCCTCGGACTTGATGTTGAACTTGCGGTAGTGCGCCTTGGAGAACCCGTCCGGCCCGGCGACGATCATGCCGCCGACAGCTTGCGCGCCCATGATGTGCGAGTTGTCGTAGACCTCGATCCGGCGCGGCGGCTCCGCGAGCTCGAACACGGTGGCGAGGCCGGCGAGCAGCTTGGTCTGGCTCTGCTTGTCCGACAGGTGGCGGCCGAGCGCCTCGCGGGCGTTGGCGAGCGCGTGCTCCACCAGCTCGCGCTTGACGCCCCGCTGCGGCACGGACACCTCCACCTTGCGCCCGGCCTTGGCGCTGAACGCCTCCGTGAGCAGCGTACGCTCGGGGATCTCGTGGCTGAGGAAGAGGGCCCGCGGCACCGGCTTGTCGTCGTAGAACTGGGCGAGAAAGGTCTGCAGCACGTCGGGCGCATCGAGCCCCTCGTCGCGCGGGAAGAAGGCGCGGTTGCCCCAGTTCTGCCCCGTGCGGAAGAAGAACACCTGGACGCAGGTCTCGCCGCCGTCCTGATGCACGGCGAAGACGTCGGCCTCCTCCACCCCTTGCGCGTTGATGCCCTGGTGGCTGTCGACGTGGGACAGCGAGGCGAGCCGGTCGCGGATGACGGCGGCGCGCTCGAATTCCATCGCCTCGGAGGCGGCCTCCATGTCGGCGGCGAGCTTCTTGCGGATCGCCTGCGACTTGCCGGACAGGAACGCCTTCGCCTCTCCCACCAGCGCCGCGTAGTCCTCCAGCGCGATTTCGCGCGTGCAGGGGGCGGCGCAGCGCTTGATCTGCCACAGCAGGCAGGGGCGGGTGCGCGTCTCGTAGACGGCGTCGGAGCAGGAGCGGATCAGGAACGCCTTCTGCAGCGCGTTGATGGTGCGGTCGACCGCGCCGGCCGAGGCGAAGGGCCCGAAATAGGCGCCCGGACGGGAATGCGCGCCGCGATGCTTGAGGATCTGCGGCGCCTCGTGGTCGCCCGTCAGCACGATGTAGGGGAAGGATTTGTCGTCGCGCAGCAACACGTTGTAGCGCGGGCGGAAGCGCTTGATGAGGTTGGCTTCCAGAAGCAGCGCTTCCGATTCGGTGTTGGTGGAGACGAACTCCATCGCCACCGTCCGGTTGACCATGCTCATCAACCGCGCCGAGAGCCCGGTCGGGCGCGAATAGCTGACCACCCGCTTTTTCAGGCTGCGCGCCTTGCCGACGTAGAGGACCGTGCCGGCCTCGTCGAGCATCCGGTAGACGCCCGGGCCGCTGGGCAGCCGCTTGACGGTCTCGGCGATCAGCTCGAAGCCGGTGGCACGCGTCTGCGGGCGCAGGAAGCGCACGTCCTCGCCGCCCGCGCCTTGGGCGGTGCCATGCTCCGGCGCCGGCTTGATGCGTGTGGGGGTCTCCATCAGCCCAATTTGGCCGGCCGAGGCCGCATCTTCAATAACACGGGCGCGGACGCCCACACGCGCGGCGGCCGTCCGTGCATCAAGGGCACACCATGCGGCGCGGCAGGGTGCCGGGCGAGCCGACCAAAACGTCGCATCCGGTGCGCGGGTGGGCGCGCGGGGGATGCGGCTGGTTCGACGGGTTTGCCGATTTTTACAGCAATTGGAATTCCCGTGATGATTGGCGGAATTGCCCACGGAGCCCGGTGCAAAAATTGCGGCGCGGGGTCAGCGCGGCGCGCGTGCAATTGATCGACGAAATCTCGTCGAGGTTGTTTTAACTGCAATCTTTGGTTGACAGAAGAATCCGTTTTCCGCTTCATACCCGAGCCGACGACTAGATAGGTGCCATATGAAAGAGAATGACGAGCAGAAATCCGAGAAGTTCCGTGATGCGGCGGTGCGTCGGGTTCGCAATGTAGAGACGACTTTGCGTCGTGTCCGAAACTTGTCCAATCCGACGTCGTACGACTACACGGATGACGAGATTTCGCGGATCTTCGACCACCTGCAGACGGTGCTCGACCACACGAGGGACAGCTTCAAGCGTCCGGTCGACCAGCACCGGTTCTCGCTCTAGGCGAGCACCTTATCGAACGAAGGAGGCTGCCGAGGACCCCGGCAGCCGTTCCGGCTTGACACCGCGGCGCCCGGCAGCAACGGCCGGGTCCGCGGTGGTTCGCCGTGTCCGCGTGACGCGCTTCAGGACGCGGCTTCGGCGGCGGCGAGTTCGTCGATCAGCCCTTCGATCACCTCAAGGCCCTTCTGCCAGAACGCCGGTTCGCGGGCGTCGAGGCCGAAGGGGGCGAGCAGCTCGCTGTGGTGCCGGGTGCCGCCCGCCGCCAGCAGCGCGATGTACTTGTCCTCGAACCCCGCCGGGTTGGCCTCGTAGACGCCGTAGAGCGAATTCACCAGGCAGTCGCCGAATGCGTAGGCGTAGACATAGAACGGCGAGTTGATGAAGTGGGGGATGTACGACCAGAAAATGTCGTAGCCCTCGTTGAGCCGGACCGCCGGGCCGAGGCTCTCCACCTGCACGTCGAGCCAGATCTCGCCGAGGCGCTCGAGCGTCAGCTCGCCCTCGCGCCGTTCGGTGTGGACGCGCCGCTCGAAGGTGTAGAAGGCGATCTGGCGCACCACGGTGTTGATCATGTCCTCCACCTTGGCAGCCAGCATGACGCGGCGGGTCCGCGCGTCGGGCGCCTCGTCGAGCAGGCGGCGGAAGGTCAGCATCTCGCCGAACACGGAGGCGGTTTCGGCGAGCGTCAGCGGCGTCGGCGCCATCAGCGCGCCGTTCGGCGCGGCGAGGATCTGGTGCACGCCGTGGCCCAGTTCGTGCGCCAGCGTCATCACATCGCGCGTGCGGCCCTGGTAGTTGAGCAGCACGTAGGGGTGTGCGGACGGCACCACCGGGTGCGAAAAGGCGCCCGGCGCCTTGCCGGCGCGCACCGGCGCATCGATCCACGCATTGTCGAAGAAGCGGGCCGCGAGCTCGCCGAGGCGGGGCGAGAAATCGCTGTAGGATGACAGCACCATCTCCCTGGCCTCGGGCCAGGCGATGGTGCGGTCGTCCGCCTCGGGCAGCGGCGCGTTGCGGTCCCACGTATCGAGCTTGTCCTTGCCGAACCAGCGCGCCTTCATGGCGTAGTAGCGGTGGGACAGGCGCGGATAAGCCTCGCGCACGGCCGAGACCAGCGCGTCCACCACCGGGGCCTCGACGCGGTTGGCCAGGTGCCGCGAATCGGCGACGTCGGCGAAGCCGCGCCAGCGGTCCGACACTTCCTTGTCCTTGGCGAGCGTGTTGGTGATCAGCGCGAAGGTGCGGCCGCTGCCCTTCAGTGCCTCGGAGATGCCCTCGGCCGCCTTGCGGCGCTTGGCCTCGTCCGCATCCAGCAGCGTGTTCAGCGCCTCTTCCAGCGTGACCTTGTCGCCTTCGCCCTCGCCGGTGTCGACGCGGATGGCGGCGATGGTCTCGTCGAACAGGCGGGACCAGCCGGTGCGCGAGGAGACCGCCTTGTCGAGGAACAGCCGCTCCAGATCGTCCGAAAGCTGGTGCGGGCGCTCCTTGCGCAGATCCGCGATGAAGGGGGCGTAGTGCGCCGCGGCCGGGTCGCGCAGCGCCGCCGCCATCACGGCGTCGTCGATGCGGTTGAGCTCCAGCGCGAAGAACAGGAGATGGGCGGCGAGCGCGGTCAACTTGTCGGAAAGGTCGCCATAATTCTTGGCGTAGACCGGGTTGGTGGTGTCGGTGGCGTAGAGCAGGCCGGCATAGGAGCCGATCTTGCCCATCGTGTCCTCGAGCGCCTCGTAGCGCTTCAGCGACGCGGCCAGCACGGCCCCACCATCCGGCTTGGCGAGAGCCTCGGCGAGCGTGCCCTTGTAGTCTGCCTCGAAAGCGACGGATTCGCTCTGCAGGCGCTCCAGGTCGGCGGCGAGTTCAGGCGAATCGGGGCCCGCATAGAGGTCGGCAAGGTTCCATTCCGGCAGGTCGCCCAAGCGCTTGGCAGCAGCGATACGGTCGGCGTTGTCATGTGGCAAAATTGCGATCTTGCGCATGAATCTCTTTCACGTCCGGGGTCAATTTCGCGCGAGGACACGCCCTGGAAACCAGCGCGATGGTACGCCCTTCGGCGGGTAATCTGCCCGAGTAACATGCGTCGACGTTCCGGATATCGCAATGAGACACACTCCAACAATTGCTGCGCTGATTGCCGCGTTGGCGCTCGTCGCCGGCCCCGCGCAAGCCGAGGTGCCGGTCCCGCGGCTCGCGCCTGCCTCGGGGCTGACCGAGGCGAGCATCGACGGCGCGGCGACCGCCACGGCGCCCGACCTGGCCATCGAGGACGAGATCCGGCGCGAGGCGACCGTCGACGTGAGCCTCGCCGTCGCCGACTTCTACGCCGCGCGCGACTACCGGCCGATGTGGACGCCCCAGCGCGCTGCGGCCGTGCGTGCGCGCCTGGCCGAGGCGGCCTATGACGGCTTCGACCCGGCCGAGTATTTCGTGCCGCAGGAGGGCCAGTCGCGCGCGTCGGCGGACGTGTCGCTGACCGAGGCGGTGCTGCGCTATGCCCGCCACGCCATGTCCGGCCGGGCCAAGCCCCTGTCCATCTCGCCGATCATGACCATCGAGCCGCCGAGGCTGGACGAGGGGCGGTTCCTGGCCCGTCTGGCGCGCGCCGAAAAGCCGGTCAAGGTGCTCGACCGGCTGCATCCCACCCACCCGCAATTCCTGGCCTTGCGTGCCAAGCTCGGCGAAGCGCTGGGCACGCACCGCGAAGTGCCGCCCGCCGTGGGCAACGGCAATATGCTGCGGCTCGGCTCGCAGGAAGCGCGTGTTGCGGTGCTGCGCAGCCGCCTGGGCGCCACCGTGCCGCGCGGCTCGGACCCCACCGTGTTCGACGATTCGCTCGATGCCATGGTGCGCGATTTCCAGGAAAGCCGCGGCTTGCGGCCGGACGGCATCGTCGGCCCGCAGACGCTGGCGATCCTCGACGAGGGCCTCGACGAAGACGCCACCGCCGCGCTGATTTCCAACATGGAACGCTGGCGCTGGCTGCCGCGCCAGTTCGGCCCGCACTACGTGATCGTCAACGTGCCGGCCTACCGCGTGCGCGTCGTGTCCGACGATGCGACCCGCTACGAGGGGCGCGTCATCGTCGGCGCCGTGGGCCATCCGACACCGATCTTTTCCGACGAGATCGAGCACATCGTGGTCAATCCGTACTGGAACGTGCCGATCTCGATCGCGTCTAAGGAGATGCTGGGGTCGATCCAGCGCAATCCGCGCGGGTATTTTGCGCGGCGTGGTTACGAAGCGGTTTATAACGGGCGTGTCGTCGATCCCGGCTCGCTGTCATGGCACCGCGGGATGCTGCACAAAGTGCGCATCCGCCAGAAGCCCGGCAACAGCAATGCGCTGGGGGCGGTGAAGTTCATGTTCCCCAACAAGCATGCCGTCTATCTGCACGATACGCCGACGAAAAACCTGTTTTCTCGCGATCAACGCGCTCTGAGCCACGGTTGCGTGCGCGTGGACGATCCGTTCGTCTTCGCCGAGGCGCTGCTGGCCACCGACGACAAGCTGTCGGGTGAGGGGATCCGCCGCATGGTGGGCGGTTCGCAGCGCTATCTCAACCTTGCCCGCCACATCCCGGTGCATCTGACCTATTTCACCCGCGAGGTTGCGCCGGACGGCCGCCTGGTGCGCTTCGGCGACGTCTATGGCTACGACCGCCGCACCCAGAAAGCGCTGGGAATTTAAGGGCTTCGCCGCCTCGGCGCGGCGGAGGCGCGGCCGGCGGGCGGCTCGCACCCCGCGCGCGCTGAACGGCCGCGCGGGGCCACGCGACAGGGTGGCGCACCCTGGGACTTTCGCGCGCGGGTTTAATCGGTTAAGCCTCGGTCAACGGTCTGTTTGTAGACACCCCGTGCGTCTATTGATGGACGTGCCCCGGCGATGTGTCCGACAGAGGGCGACTTGGCAAGATTTCGGAAGCTCCTGGGCCGTGGCCCTATAGTCCCCTCGATCGGCGCAAAAGCGGCGTTAGCGCGGCTCGTGTGCGCGTTCGCGCTGGTATTGACGGCGGCCGCGGTCCTGGCGCCCACGCCCGCCGCGGCGCAGAACCGGACCTTGGAACTATACTTCACGCACACCAAGGAAAGCATCAAGGTCGTCTACAAGCGCGGCGGCCGATACGACGCCGCCGGCATCCGCGACCTCAACCGCTTCCTGCGTGACTGGCGGCGCAACGAATCAACCAAGATGGACCCCGAGCTGTTCGACCTCCTGTGGGAAGTGCAGCAGGAGTTCGGCGGCAAGAAGATCTACGTCGTGTCCGCCTACCGCTCGCCGGCGACCAACGCGATGCTGCGCAGCCGCTCGCGCGGCGTCGCCAAGAACTCGCAGCACATGGCCGGCAGGGCGATCGATTTTTACATCCCCGGCGCGAACCTCGCCAAGCTGCGGGCGGCCGGCATCAAGCGGCAGGTCGGCGGCGTCGGCTACTATCCCACCTCCGGCAGCCCGTTCGTCCACTTCGACACCGGCAGCGTGCGCGCCTGGCCGCGCATGTCCTACAGCGAGCTGGCCAAGATCTTCCCCGACGGCAAGACACTGCACATCGGCTCCAACGGCAAGACGTTGTCGAACTACGCCGCCGCGCAGCGCGACGAAAAGGCCGGCAAGCTCGCCTCGCTGGGCAGCGGTGGCGGTAGCAGCAGCGGCTTCTCGCTGTTCGGCTTCGGTGGCTCGGGCCGCCAGGTGGCCGCGCTCAACGACAACAATCAGCGCGGCATCCTGCCCCAGACGTCGCGGGCGAAGGCGCCCGAGCCGGAGAAGCCGGAGCCGAAGGACGAGCCCATCCGCGTGCGCACCGCCTCGCTCGGTCCGTCCGACACGGCCGACGACGAGGAAGACAAGGCGGATGCCGGTTTCTTCCAGCTTCCGACCGCTTCGCTCGGCGGGCTGATCGGCCGCTTCACCGGCAAGAACGATGACGACGACGCGGCCGTGACCCCCGTGGCGCTGCCGCCCGAGCCGCTGACGGCCGTCGCCGTGGAGACGCCGGCCGGCAACGGCGAGATCGAGCGCGTGCTGGAAGAGAGCACGCCGCCGCCGCTGCCGCGCCTCGCGCCGGCGGAAGTGCGGGCCGCGCGGACCACGCCGGACGCCGCCCCGCAGGGCGAGACCGTTCGCGAGGTCATCGAGCTGGCGGCGCTGCCGCCCCAGCGGCCCGAGCTCGCCGGCATCGCCACCGACGCGACGCAGGCACCGCTCGCCTACGGCCGGCCCGACAGCGCCCTCGAAGGGCGGGACGCGCCGCTGAGCGCGACGGCCGCCTTCGTGCCGCAGCGCGACAGTGGGCTCGAGACCGCCCCGCTCGGCGAACTGGGCGCCATCCAACCCGCCCCGACGCGCGTGAAGACGGTGCCGGTGATCAAGACCTCGCTGTCGCCGGTACGCGGCGCGAGCCCGCTGCTGATCGCCGACGGCTCGTCCATGGAAGACGGCAAGTTCGCCGACCTGACCCCGCCGGACCGCGACACCGCCTCCAAGGGCGGCCTCCTGATGGCCGACGGCTTCCTCGGCGCGCCCACCACCTTCGCCTCGGCGCCGACCTGGCCGAGCGCAGAAGCCTTCTCGGGCCTGCGCATCACCGTCTACGCCCGCCGCCCGCGCAGCTAGCGCGGATGGCGGCGCCGACGCCGGACGACATTCTGCCGACCTACGAGCGGCGCGGGCCGGCGTGGGTGGCGCAGCGCTCGAAATCACTGTTCGAGCGGCCGGTGCTCGACCCGTTCCTGGCCCACTGCCCCGGCACCCATATCCTCGACCTCGGCTGCGGCGGCGGCGACCCCATCGCCAAGGAGTTCGTGCGGCGGGGCTACCGTGTCACGGGCGTCGACGGCGCGCGCTCGATGGTGGATCTGTTCGCGGCCAACCTGCCGGGCGAACGGGTCGTCCACGCGGACATGCGCACCCTGTCGCTGGGCGAGCGCTTCCACGGCATCATCGCCTTCGACAGCTATTTCCACCTCGAGCCGGACGATCAGCGGGCCATGTTCGCGGTGTTCGCCGCGCACGCGGCGCCCGGCGCGGCGCTCCTCCTCACCACCGGTCCCGAGGCGGGGGTGGCCTACGGCACCGTGGAGGGCGAGCCTGTCTACCACGCGAGCCTCGCACCGGCCGAATATCGCGCGCTGTTCGCCGCGCACGGCTTCACCGAGATCGCGTTCCGGCCCGAAGATCCCGAGTGCGACTACCACACGGTGTGGATCGCCCGCCACGACGGCGCGGCCTGAGCGTTCCGAAAGGGCTTGCAGGGTGAGGCGCCACACCGCAGGGTAGAACGAAAGAGCCGCTGGGGGCCGCATTGGGAACGCTCTACGCCATCCTCGTTCAGCCGTTCGTGGACATGGCGGCGACGCCGGATTTCTTCATCCAGGTCTTGTGGGAAGGCTTCGTCGCGGGCGTCCTTTATGCGCTGATCGCGCTGGGCTTCGTGCTGATCTTCAAGGCGTCGGGGGTGTTCAACT
>JAUIJH010000166.1 GCA_030431335.1 Alphaproteobacteria bacterium | reverse complement strand
TAACGCCGGAGACACCAACGCATGCTTGCCTCCTGGGTCCGCCCCGCGGCGCTCGCGGCTTTCGTTCTTGCCGCCCCGATCGCCAGTGCCCAAACATTCGACACCGGCTTCGCCCAGTTCGGCTCGCAATCGTCGACCCCGATCGAGATCGAGGCGGACGAGCTGGAGGTGCAGGACAAGTCCAACGTCGCCGTCTTCAGCGGCAACGTCGTCGTCAAGCAGGGCGGTGCCGCGCTGCAGACGACCCGCCTCACGGTGTTCTACGCGCAGAGCGCGCTGCCCTCGTCCGACGGCAAGGCGCCGCAGACGCCGCAGAGCCAGCGCATTTCGCGCCTAGAGGCGGACGGCAAGGTGCTGATCACGTCGGACGGCCAGTCGGCCACCGGCGACGCCGGCATCGTCAACTTCGACAACCGCACGCTGGAGCTGAACGGCAACGTCACCCTCAGCCAGGACGGCAACGTGGTGACGGGCGACACCATCACCGTGTCGCTGGACACGGGCGTCGCGCGCGTCCAGTCCCAGTCGCGCGTGCGGGTGCTCCTGACGCCCGGTGGAACGGCCGGCGGCGAAACGCAGTAGCCAGAGCTGCCGCGCGATTGGGCGCCCTGGCGCCCCGTGCGGCGCGAATTGACAAAATTCTAGCCAGCGGCGTCCGGGCCGTGTATGTTTTGACGTGATGAAATTGGCGGGCCTCATAACCATGGTCGATTGCCGCGCGCTCACGCTGCGCGCCCCCCGCCTATCGGGCCTCCTCCTTACGAGCCCCTGAGCGTCGGCTGTCCGCCAGGCGGGCGCCCGTTCAGGGGATGATCAGAACGATTTTTCAGATCATGCCGCCATGCGGCCGTTAGGACGACACCAATGACCATTCAAAAACCCGACCCCATCGTCATCTTCGACACCACGCTGCGCGACGGCGAGCAGTCCCCCGGCGCCTCCATGACGCTGGACGAGAAGGTGCAGATCGCGAACCTGCTCGACGAGATGGGCGTCGACGTCATCGAGGCCGGTTTCCCGATCGCCTCCGACGGCGATTTCGAGGCCGTCTCGGAAATCGCCCGGCAGGTGAAGAACTCGGTCGTCGCCGGCCTCGCCCGCGCGATTCCGGCCGACATCGCCCGCGCCGCCGAGGCGGTCCGCCACGCCCGCCGCCCGCGCATCCATACCTTCGTGTCCACCTCGCCGATCCACCTCACCCACCAGATGAAGAAGACCGAGGACCAGGTCATCGACATCATCGAGGCGACGGTGGCCCAGGCCCGCGGCCTGGTCGACGATGTGGAGTGGTCGGCGATGGACGCCACGCGCACGCCGATCGCCTACCTCAAGCGCTGCGTCGAGGTGGCGATCCGCTGCGGCGCGACCACCATCAACCTGCCCGACACCGTGGGCTACGCGACGCCGAGCGAATACCGCGCCATGTTCGAGGCGATGCGCGACGTGCCGGGCGCCGACGGCGTGATCTTCTCCACCCACACGCACGACGATCTGGGCCTCGCGGTGGCCAACTCGCTGGCCGGCATCGAGGGCGGCGCGCGCCAGGTGGAATGCACCATCAACGGGCTCGGCGAGCGGGCCGGCAACGCGGCGCTGGAAGAGATCGTGATGGCGATCAAGACGCGCGGCGACGCCCTGCCCTATTCGACCCGCATCGAGACGACGCACCTGACGCGCGCGTCCAAGCTGGTGTCGATGGCCTCGGGCTTCCAGGTCCAGTACAACAAGGCCATCGTCGGCGCGAACGCCTTCGCCCACGAGAGCGGCATCCACCAGGACGGCATGCTGAAGCACGCCGAGACCTACGAGATCATGCGGCCCGAGGACGTGGGCGTCCACGCCACCTCGCTGGTGATGGGCAAGCATTCCGGGCGCCACGCCTTCCGCCAGAAGCTGGAAGAGATGGGCCTGGAGCTGGGCGACAACGCGCTGCAGGACGCCTTCCGCCGCTTCAAGGAGCTCGCGGACCGCAAGAAGCACGTCTACGACGAGGATATCCTGGCGCTGGTGGAGGATCAGTTCACCGAGGAGCACGAGCGCGCCCGCGTGATGTCGCTCACGGTGATCGCCGGCACGGGCGGCCCGCAGAAGGCGATCCTGGTGATGGACGTGGACGGCAAGCACATCACCGCGGAGGCGACCGGCTCGGGCCCCGTCGACGCGGTGTTCAATGCTGTGAAGAAAATCCTGCCGCACGAGGCCAAGCTGGCGCTCTACCAGGTGCACGCGGTGACGGCCGGCACCGATGCGCAGGCGGAGGTGTCGGTCCGCCTGTCGCAGGACGGCCGCATCGAGTCGGGCCGCTCGGCGGACGTCGACACGCTGGTGGCCTCGGCCAAGGCCTACGTGGCGGCGGTGAACAAGATGATGGCCCGCCGCGGTCAGCACGCGCAGGCGCTTCACGCCACGCTGTAGCGGGTTGATCCGGCGCGCCGGTCCAATGCGGACAGGCGCGCCGCCGCCGGATCAATCCACCGCGTCGCCAACGGCGTTGGCGGTGTCGTTGATGTCCTGACCGGCCCCGCGGATCGTCTTGTCGCACGCGGAAAGGCCGGCCATCAGCAGCAGCACGAGCGAAAGCGAAGCAAGGCGATTCATGGGGAACTCCGTGGGTTGCGGGTCATGCCCGTGCCGCAGATAACCCCAGCCAGAGGTTTTCGTTCCCAATATGGCGCGGGCGCTATTCGGCCAGCGGCTGGAACAGGCTGGCGTCGCCCAGGAGGGCGATGATCGCGGCGGCGAGGAGACCCGCGAGCGGCGGCATCAGCGCCGTCGCCATGAGGCGCAGCACCGTGAAGCGCCAGCCCATGATGGGCAGCTCGAACGCCAGCACCCGGTGGAAGGCGAACACCGACCAGCCCGTCAGCAGCGCCACCATCTGCGGCGCGCCGGCGCCCGACTGCCACAGGAACAGGGCGGCCGGGTAGGAGGTCATCGGGCCGGCCGGCATCAGCCCGCCGATCAGCGAGCCGAGGAAGATGCCGGTCATCCCGCTCTCGTGGCCGATGATGGAGGCGATATATTCCGGCGGCACCAGCGTGGTGATGAAGGCGGCCGCGATCAGCGCCAGCACCACGCGCGGCAGGATCGAGGCGAGCTGGCGCACCGCGAACTTGCGCGTGTCGGCGATGCCGGCGGGGCCGTGGCGGCGCCACACGAGCACGCCCAGCACGGCCGCGATGCCCCACATCGCCCCGACGAGCGCGGCGATCATGCGGCGGGCCGCCGGCCGAGGTCGAACGGCGTCCTGGCGAGGATGATCCGGGCGAGGAGGCCGGCGACGATGGGGATCGGCAGGCAGACGACGAAGCGCAGCGCCGTGAACTCCACCCCCAGGAACGGCAGCTCCCAGATCAGGAGCCGGTTGAGCCCCAGGATCGCCCAGGACGACAGGTAGGCGACCAGCGCCCCCGCGTCCGCCCCCGCCACCCACAGCGCATAGACCAGCGGGAACGAGGTGAACGGCCCGCCCGGCGTGAGCATCCCCGCGAGCCCCGCCAGCGCCAGCCCGCCGACGCCGGAATTGCCGCCCAGGAGCGCCGCCATCTTGTCCTTGCTGACGAGTTGCTGCGCGAAGCCACCGATCAGGATGCCGGCGACGATCTGCGGCATCACGTAGAGGATGAGGCCGACACACGAGCGCAGGGCCTCGATTACCGTGTCGGCGCCGTTGAGCCAGTAGCTGGCGATGCCGGACGCGATCGCGACCACCAGGAAGATCATCGTGCCGGTCGACATGCGCAATTTCATGCGCGCACCGCGCGGAAATGGCGGCGGCCGAACGGCGTGGCGCCGGCGGGGAGCCTCAGGGCAGGTGTCGTCACGAGGCGGTCCTCCGGGGCTGGCCGCCGGGTCCGACGCCACGTGCGCGAAGACCCAGCGAACCCGGTGCGTGCGGGGACGGGAAAGGCATGACCCACCCAAGCATAGAACCGATCCGGCGCAACGAAACAGTCCCGCCCGGCACTTTTCGCCGCATCACTTAAAGCTGTAGATTAGCCGGCTAAAGTCGAGCTGCCGCGTGGCCGGGCGGTGGCAACGCGTTGAGCGGAAAGGCGCCGCTGTTATGGGGAAGCAAATAAATTAGCCGGCTAGTTTTTCAGAATCGCAGGCCGACTGAGAGGCTGGGGCCGGGGGCGTCGGGCACGGCGATGGGCATCCCCTTCAGCGGGTTTTGGGCGCCGTAGGCGTAGGACGCCTTGAAGAACAGCGACATGGAGGAGGCCGCCCCGGTGCCCTTGTAGGCGAAGCCGACCGAGGACGCGCCGCCCCATGCGCCCTCCTGGCCGATCACCTGCGAGCCGGCGGTAAAATCCCAGCTCTTGGAGATCTTGGTGGTGACGTCGAGCCCGACGGCGCCGGTGCTGAAAGCCCCCTCCGCCACGCCGCCGCCCAGCGTCAGCTTGACCGCGACGCGGTCCCACTTCATCTCGCCGAACGCCAGCACCGAGATCTTGCGCTCCGACGGAACGAAGGTGACGTCGCTGGCGCCGAGGGTGATCTTGCCCAGGTGCCTGGTGTCGAAGGACTTCTTGGTCTTGGCCATGCTGGTCGCCCAGCTCGCCGGCAGGTCGCCAGTCTGGGCCATGTACATGTAGGTGCCGGCGCCGCCGACCACGATCGGCACGAAAATCCACAGGATCCAGCTGTTGCGGTCGAGCCAGACGCCGATGGGCGACTCGTTGAAGGCGCACTTGAGGCGGCCCTCCACGTCCTTTTGCTGCGCCTCGAGGATCTCCTTGGGCACGGTGGCGAGGAACTTGACCGCCTCCTCCTGCGTGATCGTCGTGCCCTTGGCGTGCTTCTTGGCGAGCGCCTCGGCCTGCTTGGTCAGCTCCTTGTTGATCGCCTGCTGGACGGTCTTGCTGGCGGCGATGCGCCTTGGTCCGTCCGGATCGGTCCAGCCGACCACGTCGAACGCGAGCACCGCCGTCTCGGGCACGACGTCGAGTATCGCTTTGCACTTATCCTTGTCGCTCATGACTGGCGTCCTTACGCAAAATACTGGCGCGGCCTGAGCCGCCGAATAATATCGCCAGGATGTAAGAACGCGCCCGGCCGATGTCATCGGCAATAACGGGGCAGCAGCGAAAGCGGGCGGGGGCGCCGGGCGCCCCCGCCGCGCCGTCAGATCGACAGGCAGGCGTACTTCATCTCGATGTATTCATCGATGCCGTACTTGGAGCCCTCCCGGCCGAGGCCGGACGACTTGACGCCGCCGAAGGGCGCCTCGGCCGTGGAGACGAGGCCGGTGTTGACGCCTACCATGCCCGATTCCAGCGCCTCGGTGACGCGGAACACGCGCGACAGGTCGCGCGAATAGAAGTAGGCGGCGAGGCCGAACTCGGTGTCGTTGGCCATGGCGATCGCCTCCTCCTCCGTCTCGAACGGGATCACCGGGGCGAGCGGGCCGAACGTCTCCTCGCTCATCAGCCGCATGCCGGGCTTCACGTTCTTGACCACGGTGGGCTCGAAATAGAGCGTGTTCTCGCCGATCGGGTGGCCGCCGGTGACCAGCTCGGCCCCGTGCGCCAGCGCGTCGGCAAGGTGCTCCTCCACCTTCTCGACCGCCTTCTTGTTGATCAGCGGGCCGATCTGCACGCCCTCCTTGCGCCCGTCGCCCACCTTGAGCGCCTCGACGGCGGCGGTCAGCTTGGCGGTGAACGCCTCGGCGATGCTGGCCTGCGCATAGATGCGGTTGGCGCACACGCAGGTCTGCCCGCTGTTGCGGAACTTCGCGATCATCGCGCCCTCGACCGCCTTGTCGAGGTCGGCATCGTCGAACACGATGAAGGGCGCGTTGCCGCCGAGCTCCAGGCTGATCTTTTTGATCTGCGGCGCGCACTGGGCCATCAGGATGGCGCCGACGCGGGTGGAGCCGGTGAAGGTGAGCTTGCGCACGGTGGGGTTCTCGCAGAACTCCTTGCCGCTCTCGGACGAGTTGCTGGACGGCACCACGTTGAACACGCCGGCGGGGATGCCGGCCCGGTCCGCCAGCTCGGCCATGGCGAGGGCGCTGAGCGGGGTCAGCTCCGCCGGGCGCGCCACAAAGGTGCAGCCCGCCGCCAGCGCCGGCGCCACCTTGCGCGCGATCATCGCGTTGGGGAAGTTCCACGGGGTGATCGAGCCGACCACGCCCACGGGCTGCTTCATGACGAGGATGCGCTTGTCGGGCTGGTGGCCGGGGATGATGTCGCCGTAGACGCGGCGGGCCTCCTCGGCGAACCAGGTGACGAAGGACGCGCCATAGGCGATCTCGCCTTTCGCCTCCGCCAGCGGCTTGCCCATCTCGCAGGTGAGGATCATCGCGAGGTCGTCCGCGTTTTCGAGCATCAGCTCGGCCCAGCGGCGCATCAGGTTGCTGCGGGCGAGCGCGGTGCGGCCGGCCCAGCCGGCGCGCGCGGCGTCGGCCGCCTCGATGGCGCGGCGCGTATCCTCGCGGCTGAAGTCGGCCACCCTGGCCACCAGGCTGCCGTCGGCCGGATTGGTCACGTCGAACCGGCTGCCGGTCGCAACCCACGCCCCGTCGACGAAGCCGTCCATCTTCAGGAGCGACGGATCCTTGAGCTTGATGGCGCCGTTCGCTGCGAGATCGTCCATGATGTCCTCCGGGCTTGCCGGACCCACGGGCCCGGCCTTCTGGCTTCAATTATCGCTCTTCGGCGGGCCGAAAAGAGTGGCGTTGCCGCAGCCGGTACAACGCCGCCCGCCGTCCCGTCGACAATAACATCGGTCGCGCCGGCCAATTTGACTTGATTTGAGCGCCCGCACGGGGCCTCCTTGTCTTTCGGAACGCGGAGTCGATGGCACCGAACTTGCTGCATTGTTCTGTCGATAGCCATCATCGCAAAAAATCCTATAAGGGGAGCGCGAAGAATGAAGCGGCTGACGACCCAATTTGCAGTGCTGTTTGCGGCGATAACCATGAGTTCTGTGGTACACGCGCAAACGTTCCGGACAAATATTCCTGCCGACCCGGCCATGGTCGATCCGATTACTTATTCGGAGCTTGTCGCCGGCGACGTCATGGGCAACATGTACGAAGGTTTTACGGGCATCGACGGGGATGGCAAGGTCATCCCGGCGCTGGCCGAAAGCTGGGAGGCGCATGACGACAATCTCGGTTTCACCTTCCATCTGCGTCCCGGCGTCAAATTCCACTCCGGCCGCCCGTTCACGGCCAACGACGTCAAGTACACGCTCGAGGAGCTGCTGAAGCCGGGCAACAAGGGCGGGCTCAACGCGCGCTACCTCAACAACATCGTCGGCGCCGACGCGATGAAGAGCGGCGAGGCGGACAGCCTGGAAGGCGTGACCGTCGGCGACGATCTCACCGTCGACATCCGCTTCACGCAGCCCGAGGTCCTGTTCCCGATCTACCCGATCTGGTTTATGGATGCGGGCATCGTGGACGAATTGGGGGCGGATTGGGCGCAGAAGGCGTCGGCCGGCACCGGGCCGTTCAAGTTCGTCGCCTGGAATCGCGGGCAGGACGTGCAACTCGCCGCGCACGCGGACTATTGGGGCGAGGGGCCGCACGTGGAGGCGGTGGATTTCATCATCGTGCCCAGCGACGACACGGCGATCTCGATGTTCGAGGCGGACGAGCTCGACGCCATCTACATCAACAACGCCGCCGAGGGCCGCCGCATCCTGCGCGACCCGCAATTCGCGGACAAGCTGATCAAGGTGCCGGCGGCGCAGATCCGCTATCTCGGCATGAACCAGAACCTCTACGAGCCGTTCAAGGACAAGCGCGTGCGCGAGGCGATCTGCAAGGCGATCGACCGCGACGGCATGGTGAGCGGCCTGTTCGGCGGCGCCGCCTTCCCGCTGTACGGCCAGATCACGCCCGGCGTCGCCGGCTACAATCCGGACCTGCCGGCCATCCCGCTGGACGTGGACAAGGCCAAGGCCCTGCTGGCCGAGGCCGGCTACGAGGGCGGCGCCAACATGCCGCCGGTAAAGGTCACCACCACCGCCCCCAACAAGGACGAGGCCACCTATTTCGCCGCCACGCTGAAGCAGGTGCTCGGCATGCCGACGGAGGTCGAGGTGGTGGAACGGGCCAGCCACATCAAGGCGATGAACGCCGGCGAGGTGCCGTTCTTCGCCTGGGGCTGGTCGGCCGGCTACCCGGACGCGCTCTATTTCCTGAGCCAGGTCTGGTACGGGCCGTCCGTCTACAACCGCTCGCGCTGGCAGAACGACGAGTTCGACGCCCTGATCGAGAAGGCGCAGCAGACGGCCGACAACGAGGCCCGCTACGCGCTCTACAAGGACGCCGAGCTGATCCTGATGGAGGAGTGGGGCACCTGCCCGCTGACGGTGCGCATGCAGATCGCCGCCGTGCAGGACGGCGTGGAGGGCGTCAGCCTCACCCCGTTCCGCTTCCGTCCGTTCAACACGGTGACGATGGACTGATGCGAGCGACCTGCGACGCGGGGCACGCCGCCTGATGGGCCGCTATGCCCTGCGCCGCGTGGCCGGGCTCTTGCCCGTCCTGGCGGTGATGATCGTCCTGTGCTTCGTCGCCATCAAGCTGGTGCCGGGCGACCCGGTGATGGTGCTGCTCAGCGACCAGTCCGGCGATGTGGAGCTCGAGGCGCGCCTCAGGGCCGACTACGGGCTCGACCAGCCCTTCATCGTGCAGTTCGGCCGCTACCTCGCCGGGCTGGCGGTGGGCGATTTCGGCTATTCGTTCCGCTACGCCAACGTGCCGGTGAGCGAGATCATCGGCACCAGCCTCGCCATCACGCCGATCCTGGCCCTGGCGGCGCTGACGCTGGCGGTGCCCACGGGCATCGTGTTCGGCACCTTCGCGGCGCTGCGGCGCAACCGGGCGGCCGACATCATCACCGTGTTCCTGGTGGTGGCCGGCATCTCGATCCCCAATTTCGCGCTGTCGGCGATGTTCGTCTACCTGTTCGCCATCAAGCTCGACCTGGTGCCGGTGGCGGGGTGGGGCTCGTTCAGCCAGGCGGTGCTGCCGGTGCTGGTGCTGGCCATCGCACCGATGGGCTACATCACCCGCCTCACCCGCACCTACATGCTCGAGGTGCTCAGCCAGGACTATATCCGCACAGCGCGGGCCAAGGGGCTGCGCAACCGCCTCGTCATCTACCGCCACGCGCTGCGCAACACGCTGGTGCCGCTGCTCACCACCATCGGCATCATCTTCGGCGGGCTCCTGTCGGGCACCTTCGTGGTGGAGACCATCTTCAACATTCCCGGCCTCGGCCGCCTCGCCATCGAGGGCATCTTCGCGCGGGACTACCCCGTGACCATGGCGATCGTGATGCTCTTCACCATGTTCTACGCGCTGATCAACCTGTGCGTGGATCTCCTCTACGGGCTGATCGATCCGCGCATCCGCCTCGGATCGGACGGGAACTGACGATGGTCGAAATCGATGCCGGCCGTCAGCGCCGTTCGGACTTCCTGCTGCGCTTCCGCAAGAGCCGCAACGCGGTGATCGGCGCCACGCTGGTCGCGTTGGTGGTATTCGTCGCGATCTTCGCGCCGCTGCTGGTGCCGCACGACTACGAGCATGTCGACATGTTCAAGGTGTGGGCGCCGCCGTCGGCCGAGCACCCGTTCGGCAACGACGCGCTGGGGCGCGACATCCTCAGCCGCGTCCTCGTCGGGGCGCAGGTGTCGCTGCTGGTGGCGGTGGCGGTGCTCACCATCACGCTCACCATCGGCGTGACGCTCGGCATGTGCGCGGCCTATTTCGGCGGCTGGACCGACACCATCATCATGCGCACGGTCGATATCATCTTCGCCTTTCCCGAGCTGATCCTGGCGATCCTGGTGGCGGCGATGATGGGGCCGGGGCTCCTCACGGTGATCGTGTCGCTGTCGATCGTGTGGTGGCCCGGCATCGCGCGGCTGACGCGGGCGCTGGTGCTGCAGCTCAAGAACGAGCTCTACGTGTCGGCCGCCATCGCCTGCGGCAGTCCGCCGGCCAAGATCCTCATCCGCCACATCCTGCCCAACATCGTGGCGCCGCTGATGGTGCGCGCCTCCATCGGCGTCGGCTTCATCATCATGGCGGAGGCGACGCTGTCGTTCCTCGGCATCGGCGTGCAGGAGCCGCGGCCGACGTGGGGCGGCATGATCCGCGACGGGTTGCAGACGCTGCGCACGGACCCCTATCTGGTGTTCTACGCCAGCCTGGCGCTCGCCATCACCATCATCGGCTTCAACCTCCTGGGCGACGGCCTGCGCGACATCCTCGACCCGCGGGTGCGCGACCGATGACGGCGCCGATCCTCGCCATCGAGGGCCTGTCGGTCGCCTTCGCCGGCCTGCGCGGGGAGAACATGGTGCTCGACGGGGTGTCGCTGACGCTGCGGCCGGGCGAGATCGTCGGCGTGGTGGGCGAATCGGGGTCGGGCAAGTCGGTCACGGCGCTGTCGGTGATGCAGCTCCTGGGCGAGCAGGGGCGGATCGCGGCCGGCACCGTGCGGCTGGGCGAGCGCGACCTGACGCGCCTGCCCGAGCCGCAGATGCGCGCCGTGCGCGGCCGCGAGATCGCGATGATCTTCCAGGAGCCGATGACCAGCCTCAACCCGGTCTACACCGTCGGCTTCCAGATCGCCGAGGTGCTGATCGAGCATCTCGGCCTTTCCCGCCGTGCCGCCTTCGAGCGCGCCCAGGCGCTGATGGAGGAGGTGGGGATCCCCAGCGCCGCCGAGCGCGTGCACGACTACCCGCACCAGCTGTCGGGCGGGATGCGCCAGCGGGCGATGATCGCCATGGCGCTCGCCTGCGAGCCCAAGGTGCTGATCGCGGACGAGCCGACCACGGCGCTCGACGTCACCATCCAGGCGCAGATTTTGGGGCTGATCCACCGGCTCAGGGCCGATCACGGCACCGCGGTGCTTTTGATCACCCACGACATGGGCGTGATCGCCAAGATGAGCGACCGGGTGGCGGTGATGTACGCCGGCCGCGTCATCGAGGAGGCGCCGGTGAACGCCATCTTCGAGGCGCCGCAGCACCCCTACACCAAGCTGCTGCTGCGCTCGGTGCCGCGCACGTCCGGGCCCATCGCCAGGCTGCAAACGATTGACGGCACCATGCCCTCGCCGGCCGCGCTGCCGTCCGGCTGCCGCTTCCACCCGCGCTGCCCGCTGGCGCGGGACGATTGCGCGACGGTGGTGCCGCCCTTGGTGCCGCACGCGGCGGGCCAGGTCGCGTGCCTGCGCGCCGGCGAGCCGCTGCCGGTGCCCGCATGACCGCCGCCGCCATCCTGGAGCTGGAGGGGCTGACCAAGGACTTTCCCGTCGGCCGCAACCGCCGCCTGCGCGCGGTGGACGACGTGAGCCTTGCCATCGCACCGGGCGAAACGCTCGGCATCGTGGGCGAATCGGGCTGCGGCAAGACCACGCTCGGCCGCCTCGCGGTGCGCCTCATCGCCCCCTCGGCCGGCACCATCCGCTTCGAGGGACGCGACATCTCCACCCTCGACGAGGCGGCGATGCGCCCGCTGCGCCAGGCGATGCAGATCATCTTCCAGGACCCCTATTCGTCGCTCAATCCGCGCCTCAACGTCGAGCGCATCATCGCCGAGCCGCTGGAGAATTTCGGCATGAAGCGGCGCGAGATCGGCCCGCGCGTCGCCGAGCTCCTGACCACGGTGGGCCTGCCGGCCGATGCCGCCGGGCGCTACCCGCACGCCTTTTCCGGCGGGCAGCGGCAGCGCATCTCCATCGCCCGCGCGCTGGCGCTCAACCCCAAGCTCCTGGTGTGCGACGAGGCGGTGTCGGCGCTCGACGTGTCGGTGCAGGCGCAGATCCTCAACCTGCTCGCGGACCTGCGGGCGGAGCTGGGGCTGAGCCTGCTGTTCATCTCGCACAACCTCGCGGTGGTGCGGTACCTGTGCCACCGTATCGCGGTGATGTATCTCGGCCGCATCGTGGAGCTGGCGGACACGGCGGCGCTGTTCGCGGCGCCGCAGCACCACTACACGGCCGCGCTGCTCAAGGCGGTGCCGGAGCCCGATCCGCGCGACCGGTCGACCAGCCCGCCCGTGGAGGGCGACCTGCCGAGCCCCATCGACCCGCCGCCCGGCTGCGTCTTCCACACCCGCTGCCCGCGCGCCGAAGCCCGCTGCCGCACCGAGCCGCCCGTGCTGGCGCCGGCCCGCAATGGCGGGTTGGTGCGCTGCCACTTCCCCGTCGGAGCACTGCCATGATCGTCGAACGCACCTGTTATCTGCCCAAGCCCGGCAAAGTCGCCGAGGTGCTGGCGACGCGGCGCCGCGCATCGGCCGTGCGCGTGGCGGAGGGGCTGCAGGCCGGCACCATCTACGAGGGCGAGATCGAGGGCACGCCCTGGATCTTCTGGGAAGCGCGCTTCGCCAGCGCCGCCGAGCACGAGTTCGACCTCGGCACGCGCGACCGCAGCACCGCATTCGCGGCCGTGCGCGCCGAAATGCGCACCCTCATCGCCCATTTCGACCGCGTGGTGATGCGCCCGGTGTCCGGCCCGGAGGGTTCCGTCCTCGCCGATACCGACCTTGCGGGCGTCGCCATCGCGCCGGTGGAGCAGACCTTCAAGAGCGGCGGGCTCGACCTTGCCGGCTTCCTGTTCCTGCCGCCGGGCGAGGGGCCGTTCCCGCTGATGATCACCAACCACGGCTCGTCCATCGCGCAGGGCACCACCGACCTGTGCCGCCCCGGCGTCGCGGCGCTGCTGATGAGCTGGGGCGTGGCCTCGTTCCTGCCGCACCGGCGCGGCTACGGCAATTCGCCCGGCACCCCCTGGCGCGAGGAGATCGACGCCGAGTTCGGCACCGAGCTGTACGACGCGCGCCTCGCCGCCCGCCTCGACGGCGAAAGCGACGACGTGATCGCCGCGCTCGACCACGTTTCGACCCTGC
>JAUIJH010000283.1 GCA_030431335.1 Alphaproteobacteria bacterium | reverse complement strand
CCGGCCTGCCGCGCGCGCTCGCCACATGGATCGGCTCGCTGGGCCTGACCAAGCTGCAACTGCTGATGGCGCTTCTGGTCTTCTACATCGTGCTCGGCTGTTTCCTCGACGGCATTTCCTCGGTCGTCCTTACCATGGCGGTGGTGGAGCCGATGATCCGCCAGGCGGGCATCGACATCATCTGGTTCGGCATCTTCATCGTGGTGGTGGTGGAGATGGCGCAGATCACCCCGCCGATCGGCTTCAACCTCTTCGTCCTGCAAGGCATGACGGGCCATGAGATGACCTTCATCGCCCGTGCCGCGCTGCCGATGTTCTTCATCATGGTGCTGATGGTGTTCGTGCTGATCGCGGTGCCGGACCTTGCCACCTGGCTGCCGGACAACATGCGCCAGCGGCCCGGCTGAGGCCGCGCCGCGCGTCCTGCCTGCCCGCCTGCGGCAATCGCGTCCCGATCCCTTCGTTCGCGCAGGAAAGCCGCGCCGATCGGCGCTGCCGCTGCGGTCGGCTGCGCCTTCGCCCGGCCCTCTCCGATGAACGTTTTGCGCCGCTATCCGTTGTCATAGCAGGTAGACAACGACTGGAGCACTTCATGACAGGCCTTCGCATCCTCATCGCCGCCGGCGCTTCGGTGGCCCTCGCGAGCGGCGCACTGGCCCAGACCACGACAGTCACGGGAACGGACCGCGTGGACGTCAAGGATCCGGCGGCCATCGTCAGCGCCGACCGGGCCGATATGGGCGAGGCGCCGACCGTCGACCTCACCAACATGGTGGAACTGGACGACGACTTCGTGCTGCCGACGCTGAACCTGCCCGTCGACGCGCTCGACGACTACGAACTCGTCGACCGCAACGGCACCTATGTGGGCGAGGTGGAAGAGGTGATCGGCCCCGACGCCAACACCGCCACGGCGATCGTGGTGGAGTTCGACGGCCCCGGCTGGTTCCTGACCGACGACGACGTGGAGCGTGTCGTCGATATCGGCAAGTTCTCGATCGAGGGCGACCGTCTGGTGATCGACATCGTCGCCGACGATGCCATCAAGCTGCCGGTCTACAAGGACGACTAATACTCCCTCGCGCGGGAATGAGCCGACCGGACCACAAAAAAGCCCCTGCCGCACCGTGCGGCAGGGGCTTCGTCGTTTGGCGAGAGGGAACGTGCCCGGCGCCGGTTACTCGGCGGCGATCTGCGGCGTGTTCTCCGAGATAGGCGCGGCGTTGGGCTTGTAGCTGCCGTCGGCCTTGAATTGCTCCCAGACGCGGCGCACGCCGGCCTCGTAGTCCGGGTGCACCTTGGCGAACTCGGCGAGCTGGCGCTCGCAGATCACCTCCGGCACGTCGAGCCAGGTGCCGGCGATGTTGGCGAACAGGCGCTCCTTCTCGTCGGGCTCGAGGACCTTCTCGAACAGGACGCGGACCTGCGCATAATCGTCGTACTGGCGGTGGTCGTAGCGCGCGGCGTCACCCGAGATGCGCAGCGGCGGCTCCTGCGCCGCGTGATCCTCCACCGCGCCGGCGAACGAGTTGGGCTCGTAGTAGGCGTTGACGTTGCCCGAGGCGAGACCGCCATAGACGTTCATTTCGCCGTCCCGATGGTAGTGGTGGACGGGGCATTTCGGCCGGTTCACGGGGATCTGCTCGTAGTGGGTGCCGAGCCGGTGACGGTGCGCGTCGGCATAGGAGAAGATGCGCGCCTGCAGCATCTTGTCCGGCGACCAGGAGATGCCGGGCACGATGTTGGACGGCGAGAACGCCGCGTTCTCGATCTCGGCGAAATAGTTGTCCGGGTTGCGGTTGAGCTCGAAATAGCCGACGTCGATGGGCGGGAAGTCCGCGTGCGGCCACACCTTGGTGAGGTCGAACGGGTTGAAGTCCTGCTTCTCCGCGTCTTCCTCGGCCATCACCTGGATCTGGAAGGTCCAGCGCGGGAATTTGCCGCCTTCGATGGCGTTGTAGAGCGCCTCCTGGTAGCCCTCGCGCGTCTTGCCGACGATCTCCTCCGCCTCGGCGTTGGTGTAGTGCGCGTGGCCCTGCTGGGTCTTGAAGTGGAATTTCACCCAGAAGCGCTCGCCGGCATCGTTCCACAGCGAGTAGGTGTGGCTGCCGTAGCCATTCATGTTCATCGGCGTGGTGGGCAGGCCCCGGTCCGACATCAGGATCGTCACCTGGTGCAGCGATTCGGGGCTGAGCGACCAGAAATCCCACATCGCCGTCGGCGAGCGCATGTTGGTGCGCGGGTGGCGCTTCTGCGTGTGGATGAAATCGGGGAACTTGTAGGGGTCGCGGACGAAGAACACCGGCGTGTTGTTGCCGACGAGATCCCAGTTGCCGTCCTCGGTGTAGAACTTCAGCGCGAAGCCGCGCACGTCGCGCTCGTGGTCGGCCGCGCCG
>JAUIJH010000165.1 GCA_030431335.1 Alphaproteobacteria bacterium | reverse complement strand
AGGCTAACAGTCCGGTGCCGTGGGGACAAACAATACCGTGATCACCATCACGCCCCTGCTCCGTTGTTGCGTCACTGGCTATCGTCAAGCTAGGTTGCGGCCATCGAAACGTCGGGCCGGAAACAAGGCGTCAGGAGGGGGCATTCGTGGGTCGAGCTCTGGGATTGCTGGTCGTTCTGGCCGCGACATGGCTCCTGTTGTCAGGCATCTACGACCACGCATTGCTGTTCTGGCTCGGTGCGGCTTCCTGCCTGCTCTGCGTCCTGATCGCCTGGCGCATGGACGTGGTGGATCATGAAGGCACGCCGCTGGAACTGGGTTGGCGCATCATCGTCTACTGGCCCTGGCTCTTCATCGAGATCGTGAAGGCGAATATCGACGTCATCCGCCGCCTGCTGCGTGCGAATCCCGATATTTCCCCCACGCTCGTGCGCTCCCGGACGATGCAGCGCACCGACCTCGGCCGGGTCATCTACGCCAACTCGATCACGCTGACGCCGGGCACGCTGTCCATCGACGTCAGCGACGACGCCTCGACGCTCTATGTCCACGCCATCGACGCGCCGGACACCGATGCGATCATCGCCGACATCAAGGCGAGCTTCGAGCGGCGCATCGAACGGGTGTTCAATCCATGACCGGTCAATCTTTCCTCGACGTGACCTTGCTCATCGCCTTCCTGATCCTGGCGCTGTCCTTCGCGGTCATCGTGGTGCGCCTGGTGCGCGGGCCGACGTTGCCGGACCGGATCCTGGCGCTGGACCTCCTGGTGGCGGTGGCGATCGGCTATATCGCCGTGTTCGGCATTTCCACCGGCTTCACGATCTACGTGGACATTGCCATTGCGCTCGGCCTGGTCGGCTTCCTGTCGACCATCGCACTTGCCCGCTTCGTGCTGCGGCGCGGCGAGCTCGCCCTGGAAGACGGAACCGGCGAGGAGGCTCCCCGTGGCATGGACTGAAGCCTCCCTTTACATAACCGGCGTGTTGTGTCTGATCGGCGCGTTCTTCGTGCTGGTCGCGGCGATCGGCGTGTTGCGCCTCAACGACCTCTATATGCGCATGCATGCCGCCTCGAAGGCGGGCACGCTCGGCTCCGGCGTCCTGTTGGTGGCGCTGGCCGTGTACTCGGAAGAGAGCGCCGTGGTGTTGCGGGCGCTGGCCGGGGTGGTGTTTTTCCTGCTGACGGCGCCCATCTCGGCCCATCTGCTTGCCCGAGCCTCTTACATCGTGGGCTACAAGCCGTGCGACCTGACCAAGTCCGACGCTTTGTCGCAGCTTGAGGGCAAGCGAAAAGAGGACAGCGATCCCAGCTGATCTTCGAGCCGGTCGGCACACGCGCAGGTCCGTCGGTACTGGAACTTTAGTTCAACCCGAAGTTACTCGCGCAATTTTTGTTGCCGGCTGCTGTTCGTGCATGGCCAATCTTACTTTTCAGCATAGTTCGCCGGAGCGTAGCGGAGAACTATGCCGGTTGGGCGCACCGCACCTGCCTTTTCTAGTGGATGCTGGCAGGCTTCGTCAGGTTTTTCGGGCTATTTCGAGAACTCTTGACGCCAGCGCCGCCAAATCCTTGCTGCGGAGAATTGGCAGTCAAAAACTTACATAGCGGTACTTGCAGGTGATTTGATTCTGGAATAGATACCATCATGACGACGAGGTGGTTTCGAGTACACTAAACCTCTGTCAACAGAACAGTTCCCACACAAGAACGAGTGATCAATGTCCGACCCTGAGCATGATTCGAATCTTATTGATTTGGCGGCGGAAATCGTTTCTGCCTATGTGAGCAACAATTCGGTTTCGTCTCACGATCTGCCAAATCTGATTTCGGACGTTTATGCTGCGCTTCAAAAGACCAACGGCGCCGAGCCCGAGCCGGAGCCGGAGCCGCTGAAACCCGCCGTGTCTGTGAAGAAATCGATTACGCCCGACTATTTGATCTGCCTGGAAGATGGCAAGAAGTTCAAATCGTTGAAGCGTCACCTGCGCACGCACTACAACCTGTCGCCGGAAGAGTATCGGGAGCGCTGGAACCTGCCGGCCGACTATCCGATGGTGGCGCCCAGCTACGCTGCGGCCCGTTCCGAGCTGGCCAAGCGCATGGGCCTCGGCCAGCAGCGCAAGAAGCCGACCTCGCGCAGCCGCTCCTCCAGCAACTAGCTGGCAGCTGGCCCGCACGCGGGTCAGCCGGCGTCCGACGGACGGGCGCCCGCTTCGGTCGGTCGCATCTGAAAGCCCATCCCCCGGTTGCGGTGGTGGGCTTTTTTCGTGGCGGGCCCGTTGTCCGGTGGTATAGCTCCGCCGCGACAGGCTGCTTCGGCCGCTTTCACCTTGCGCAGCAGCGCCAGATGGTGCGCCAGATCGTAGGCGGCGTGGCCGCAGCGCCCCATGGCCCGCTCACGGCGGAGCCGGCGGTGAAGATCGGCGAGGCTGGTGCGTGCGGCTTCTCGCCGCGCCGTCAGGAGTTCGGCCTGCGCCGGCGACCCCGGCTCATGGCGATCCCCTAACCCACACTCTACGCAATCAATCGAAAGTTGTATTATCGGGCGCACTCCGTTTGCCAATGTGCAAGACGGTAAACGGTTCGTTGCGCCCGGGGATAAAATTGCCGGCGATCCTGGGGTTGTCACCCATGATTCGCATCTGAAGTCAAATTTTATCCATCAATCTCTTGAAGTTATCCCCGCTTTCCAATCCAACTTTAGATTGTGTGCAACTGTTTGGATGCGCCGTCAGAGGAGAGGCCACGGGATGCACATTGAAGAGTTGGCCATTGCCGATCCGCAGCCGATCGTCTGCCAGCAGCGGATCGTCGACCGCAAAACCATGCGGCAGATGATCGAAGTAACTGTTGCGGCTGCGTTTAATTTACCCGTCGAGGAATTGGCTGCGAAGACGAGGCGGACGGCTCCGGTGGCCTTCGCCCGTCAGGTCTGCATGTACTGCGCACACGTCTCATTCGGGTGGTCGCTGACCGATGCGGGCTCCGTGTTCGATCGCGACCGCACCACGGCGGCGCACGCCTGCCGGGTGGTGGAAGACCGGCGCGACGAACTCACCGTCGATGCGCTGGTGGACAGCGTGGAGAGCGCGCTGCACCAGTGGCTCCAGGCGGTCGCGGCATGCCGCAGCGCCAACCCGAGGCGCTGCCTGTGAGGCGCGATATGGTTCGCACGTTGCGTGCGATGGGCGAAGCGTCGGTGCCGATGGCCGGTGACGGCAGCCTGATGCTCGGCGGTGCCGACAGGGAGCCGCTGCTGGTGCCGGCGGCGGCGGTGATGGCGATGGTCAGCGAAGGCCTGCTGCAGCAGGTGGGGCGCACGGTGCGGCGGACCGCCGAGGGGCGCCTGTTCCTGCGCCGGGCGCTCGCGAGCGCGGCCGACGAGCCCTACCAGGCGCAGCATCGCGTCATGGACCGCAAGACGATCACGGCGGGCGGGGGCGAAACCATCGAGGTGCGCACCAACGCCGCGGAGAACCCCCTGAGCTGGCTTGCCACGCGGCGCGGCCGCGACGGTGCGCCGCTGATCGACCGCGCGCAGCTCGAGGCCGGGCAGCGCCTGGCGCGCGATTTCGAGCGCGGCCACCGGCGCGAGCAGATCACCCAGTCGTGGGACGCATCGGGGGTGCGAGGCGAGGCGCGGCGCGACCGGCTCACCCTGCACGAACACGCCATCGAGGCGCGCCGGCGCGTCGAGGGGGCGCTTGAAGCGGTGGGGCCGGGTCTCGCCGATGTGCTGATCGCGGTCTGCTGCGAAGAGAGCGGGCTGGAGGCGATCGAAAAGCGGCGCGGTTGGCCGGCGCGCAGCGGCAAGGTGGTGCTGCGGCTCGCGCTGGACCGGCTCGCCGCCCATTATGGGATTGCGCTGGCGGCCAGCGGAGCGGCCGCGAAGCTCGTCCATTGGGGCGCCGAGGGGTACCGCCCCAGTGTATGAGCTGCCATGCGTAACCATGTCGGGGGTTGAACTCTTCAGGCAAGCCTGATCTGAGCATGGTAGTATAGTTGTGTGCGTGCCCAAGACGCCTGAAGCTCCAGTAGGAGGCGTGTGATGAAGCTTAAACCTTTGGAAATCGTCGAGGCTTTCGAATTCATCGATGATTGGGAGGAGCGCTATCGCTACGTGATAGAGCTTGGCCGGTCCCTGCCGGACTTTCCGGACGCGTTGAAGACCGATGCGACCAAAGTGGAAGGGTGCGTGTCCCAGGTCTGGCTGCGTGTCAGCGAGCGGGACGGCATCATCCATGTCGCCGGCGACAGCGATGCGATGATCGTTCGCGGCCTGGTGGCGATCTTGATCGCCTTTTACGACGGGCGGCCGGTGGAAGATGTCGCCGGGCTCGACGTGCACGGCTATCTGCGCAGCCTCGAGCTTGACGACCACCTGACGCCGCAGCGCTCGAACGGCCTCAACTCGATGGTCAAGCGGATCCGCCGTGACGCGGCCGAGCTGGTCTCGGCCTGATCAGCCGGCGGGCGGCTCCCACCCGTAGATCCAGGCGACCCGCGCCAGCACCCCGTCCGGTCCCAGCCGTTTCATCACCGCGTCGCGCGCAAGGCTGAGCGGCACGCCGAGGTGATAGATGGTGCCTTGCCGGTCCGTCTGGGCGGCGAGGCGCCGGATCCGCCCGGCGCGAGCTTCGCCGAAGGCGGCGGCCGCCGCATCGGTGAGGCCGTGGGCCGCGACCGCCGCACCAAGCACGGCCGCGTCCTCCAGCGCCATCGCACCGCCTTGGGCCAGGAAGGGGGGCATCGCGTGGGCCGCGTCGCCCACCAGTGCCACGCTGGCGTGATGGAAGCGTGCGCGCGGGCGAACCTTGATCGGCCAGGGCACCCAGTTCGCGACGTCGGCGAGGGAGGGGCCGAGCGGGGTTTGCGCCAGCGCATCCGGGTGGCGTCGGCGGCTGTCGATCAACACCACATTGTCGCGCCCGCTGTCGGACCCGCTGTCCTGCCCGCCCGCCATCGCGTAGCGCACCAGATGGGCGCCGGCCGACAGGGTCAGCTCGGTCCGGTCCGAGCCGCCCAGTTCCGCCGTGCCGCGCCAGGCGATGTGGGGTGTTTCCCGCGCCGTGTCGCCGAACAGCTGCCGCCGTAGCGCGGACCCGACCCCGTCCGCGACCACCACGAAATCGGCGGGCCGCTCGTCGCCCCCCGCCCGCCAGCCGGTGCCGGCGCGGACGAGGTGGTCGACGGCGAAATCGTAGCGGACGCTGATGGCCGGTTGCGCGGCAACGGCCTCCCGCAGCCCCTCGGCGAGCGCGACGCGGCCGGCGGTGAGGTAGGGCGCGCCGAAGCGTCGTTCCATCACGCTTTTGTAGTCGAGGTCCACCAGCGGGCGGGGACGGCCGGCGGACCGCACGCGCAGCCCCGCGGGCATCGTGGCCCGGGCGGCCACGGCCTCGCGCGCGCCGATCGCCGCCAGCGCCTTGACCGCATTGGGGGTGAGCTGGATGCCGGCGCCGGCGTTGGCGGCGGCGGCCGAGCGCCGCTCGGCGACCACCACATCCCCGAAAGGGGCGAGTGCGAGGGCGCTGGCGAGGCCGGCAATCCCCGCACCGACGACGAGAATCATCGGCGGACCGCCTGCGGCCGCCAGATCAATCGGCGGTGCCGCGCACCATCTCGGGCGTCGCGATGCATTCGGCGGGCTCCGCGTCGTGCGGGCCGAGCGCGGGGTCGTGCTCGAACACGGTGGAGCAGTAGGGGCAGATCGTTTCCCTGTCGCCGCCCATGTCCAGGAACTCGTGCGGATGGTCGAACGGGGGCAGCGAGCCCATGCACATGAACTCCCGCGAGCCGATCTTCACCCGCCGCACGCCCGGCGCATTGTGAAACAGCGGGGTCGACCCTTCAGCCATCGTCGTCTCCTAAAAATCCTGCGACCAGTCGCTCTTACATGCCCTGGTAGTTGGGCCCGCCGCCACCTTCGGGCGGCACCCAATCGATGTTCTGATTGGGATCCTTGATGTCGCACGTCTTGCAGTGCACGCAATTCTGCGCGTTGATCACATAGCGCGCGTCGCCGCCCTCGCGGTCCCACTCGTAGACGCCGGCGGGACAGTAGCGTGCCGAAGGCCCGCCGTACACGCCGAGTTCCGAGGTCTCCTGCAAGTGCATGTCGCGAACCTTGAGGTGCGCCGGCTGGCCTTCCTCGTGGTTGGTGTTGGACAGATACACCGAGGACGGACGGTCGAACATCAAGGTGCCGTCGGGCTTGGGATAGGCGATCGGCTTGGTGGCCTTGGCCGGCTTCAGCGTCGCGTAGTCGGGCGCGCCGTGGCCGAGCGTGCCCAAAGGCGAGCCGCCGAAGAGCTGGTGCGACCACATGTCCGCGCCCGCCCCGGCGAGCCCGCCCAGCGTGCCGAACCGGGACCACAGCGGCTTCGCGTTGCGCACGGGGTAGAGATCGCGCCCGATTTCGGAACGGCGCCAGCCGGCCTCATAGGCCTCCAGCGTGTCGTGGGCGCGGCCCTGCGCCAGCGCATCGGCGATGCAGTCGGCCGCCTGCAGGCCGGACAGCACCGCGTTGTGGCTGCCCTTGATGCGCGGCACGTTGACGAGCCCCGCCGCGCAGCCGACCAGGCACCCGCCCGGGAAGGCGAGCCGCGGCACGGACTGGTAGCCCCCCTCCGAGATCGCCCGCGCACCGTAGCCTTCGCGCCGCCCGCCCTCCAGGTAGGGGGCGATGGCCGGGTGCGTCTTGAAGCGCTGGAACTCCAGGAAGGGGTCGAGGTGCGGGTTCTTGTAGTTGAGGTGGACGACGAAGCCGATCGACATCAGCCCGTCGCCATAGTGGTAGAGGAAGGAGCCGCCGCCGGTCTTGCCGTCGAGCGGCCAGCCCATGGTGTGCTGGACGAGGCCAGGCTCGAACAGGGCATCCGAAACGCGCCACAGCTCCTTGAGGCCGATGCCGTATTTCTGCGGCTGGCGGCCCTTCATCAAATCGTATTCGGCGATGGCGCGCTTGGTGAGCGAGCCGCGCACGCCCTCCGCCAGCACCACGTATTTGGCGCCGAGCTCCATGCCGGGCGTATAGTTGTCGCCGGGCGAGCCGTCGGGCGCGACGCCGAAATCGCCCGTCAGGATGCCGTTGGCGCGGCCTTCCTCGTCCTTCAGCAGCGCGACGGCGGGGAAACCGGGATAGATCTCGACGCCGAGATTTTCCGCTTCGCCCGCGAGCCACTTGCAAAGGTCCGACAGGGAGCCGACGAGGTTGCCGTGGTTGTTCATCAGGCGCGGCATCAGCGCGGTGGGCAGCGGCAGGCTGCCGGCCGGGCCGAGGAACTGGAAGCGGTCGCTCGTCACGGTGGTCTTGAGCGGGAAGTCGTCGCGGCTGCGCCAGTCGGGCATCAGCCGGTCGAGGCCGATGGGATCGATGACCGCGCCAGACAGGATGTGCGCGCCCACCTCCGAGCCCTTCTCGACGACGACCACGGAGAGCTCGTCGCCCGTCTCGGCGGCGCGCTGCTTCAGCCGGATCGCGGTGGCAAGGCCAGCCGGACCCGCGCCCACCACGACGACGTCGAAGTCCATCCGCTCGCGCTCGGACATAGGCACCCCTTGTTGCAGCTTGTGCGACGAGGGTTAGGATAGATCCCCGCGCCCAGTAAAGATTAGGGGCTTATGTCACAGCCGCAAAGCGACGCACAGCAGGCCCTCGCGAGCTTTTATGCCGCCTGTGGCGTCACGGCCCACCTTGGCGAGACGCCGGTCGACCGCTTCGCCGAAGCCGAGGCGATGCAGCCGGTGCCCGCCGCGCCCGCGCTCGAGGCGGCGGCGCACGCGCCGTTTGCGGCCGCGCCCGCCCCCGGAATGGTCGAGGAGGCGCCGGCGCCGGCGGTGATGGACGCGCGCGAGATGGCCCGCCAGGCACCGACGCTGGCCGCGCTCCACGCGGCGATCGCCGCTTTCGAGGGTTGCCCGCTCAAGGCGACGGCGAAGCAGGCTTGCCCGGGCGAGGGTCCGGTCGGCGCGGCGCTGATGTTCGTCGGCGAGGCGCCCGGCCGCGACGAGGATGCGGCCGGGCGCCCGTTCGTCGGCCGCTCCGGGCGGCTCCTCGACAAGATGATCGCCGCCATCGGCCTCAAGCGCGAAGACGTCTACATCACCAACGTCATCCCCTGGCGCCCGCCGGGCAACCGCACGCCGAGCCCCATCGAGACGGCGACGTGCGAGGTGTTCGTGCGGCGCGAGATCGCGCTGGTGGGGCCGAAGATCCTGGTGCCGCTGGGCGGACCGTCGGCCAAGACGCTGTTGCAGAACGATGCCGGCATCATGCGTCAGCGCGGCCGTTGGACGCGCTATGTGGACGAGGACGGGCGCGAGATCGATGCGCTGCCCATGTTCCATCCCGCCTATCTGCTGCGAACGCCGGCCGAAAAGCGCCGCGCCTGGCAGGATCTGCTGGCCTTGAGCGAGCGTCTGGCCAGCCTCGGGACCGCCGGCTGAGGCGCTCCGCCGCGCCGTCGCCGCGTTGCCTTGCCCGCCATCCACCCCATTTGCGGCTGACAGAAAAGGACGAATCATGCGTTTCTGGCCCCGTTCGCGCCGCCACACGATCCCCCTTGTCCGCCTGTCCGGCACCATCGGCATGGGGTCGGCGCTGCGGCCGGGCCTGTCGCTGGCCAGCGTGGAGAGCGCGCTCGACAAGGCCTTCGCCATCAAGGCGCCGTGCGTTGCCATCACCATCAACTCGCCGGGCGGATCGCCAGCACAGTCCTCGCTGATTTTTTCGCGCATCCGGGCGCTGTCGGAGGACAAAAAGCGGCCGGTGATCGCGTTCGTGGAAGACGTCGCGGCCTCGGGCGGCTACTGGCTCGCCGTCGCGGCCGATGAGATCATCGCCGATCCCACCTCCATCGTCGGCTCCATCGGCGTGATCTATGCCTCGTTCGGCTTCACCGAGCTGATCGAGAAGATCGGCGTGGAGCGGCGCGTCTATACGGCCGGCCGCAACAAATCGATCCTGGACCCGTTCCGCCCCGTGCAGGAGAAGGACCTGGAGATCCTCTATTCCGTGCAGAGCGACATCCACGACGCGTTTGCCGAAAGTGTGCGGGCGCGGCGTGGCGCCAAGCTTGCCGATGACGACCGCCTGTTCACCGGCGAGTTCTGGACCGGGCGGGCCGCGGTGGGGCTCGGCCTGGTGGACGGTCTCGGCACGGTGCGCGCCGTCCTCAAGGAGCGGTATGGCGAGAAGGTGCGCATCAAGCCGGTGCCGCTGCAGCGCGGCTCGCTGCTGCGCGGGCGCCTCGGCCTCGCGTCCGGGCTGAATGCCGACGCCATGATCGGCGCCATCCGCGCGGATCGGATGTGGGACCGGTTCGGATTGTGAGGGCAAGCGCCGCCAGCATCGGGGGGCTGGCGGGCCCGCGCTAGGTGCCGCCGCGTGGCCGCGCAACCCTCGCCACACCTTAGGCTGTTATCGCTTGGGGCGACGATCCCGGCTTCTTGCGTCTTTGCCGGGATGCCGCGCACGTATGCGTGCAGCCCATATGCGCTTATCGCACCCGGGCTTCGTCATGACCAATGCGCTGCGACAGCCGGTGGATCGACCCCGCACGAATTGAGCTGCGGGAGATCGCCCTGTGAGCTGCGCCCAAGCCGTCCGTTGTCGAGCCCCGGCCTCTGTCGCCGGCTGAGAACGGCCGTCCCGTTTGTACCGGAGTAGGGGTCCTGGTCATGGAATTTAAACAACTACGCTACTTCAAGCGGGTCGCCGATGCAGGCAGCGTCAGCCGCGCCGTGGCGGCGCTGTCGGTGGCTCAGCCAGCCGTCAGCCGTCAGATCGCCAGTCTGGAGGACGATCTGGGAACGCCGCTGTTCTTCCGCAATGGGCGCGGCGTCAAGCTCACCGATGCCGGCGAGCAGCTCTACGCGCACACCACGTCGATCCTGGACGCGGTGCGCTCGGCCCAGCAGGACGTGCGCGACAGCGTGGGCGTCGCGCGCGGCACCATCCTGATCGGTTCGATGCCGAGCGTGGTGCGCATCATCGCGCCGCCGCTCCTGCGCTTCGTGGAGAAGAACCACCCGGCGCTGGTGCTGGAATTCACCGAAGGCCATTCCGGCTACATCAACGAATGGCTGTCCAACGGGCTGCTCGACGTCGCGATCATCCACGACGCGACCCGCACGCAGCACTTCCTCACCGAGCCCTTGGTGCGCGAGGAACTGGTGGTGGTGAACGGCGCCGGCGACACCCGGCCCGCCCGCTTCACCGAAATCGCCGGCGAGCCCCTCGTGCTGCCGCGCAAGAATCATGGGCTGCGACTGTTGCTGGAGCGAACCGCGGCGCAGGAGCGCGTATCGCTGAATGTGCGCTACGAGGTCGATTCGGTCGACGCGATCAAATCGCTGGTGGAGGCGGGGCAGGGCATCAGCGTGTTGCCGCGTGCCGCCGTCACGCCGGACGCGCACCTGGCGATTCGCCCGTTCAGGGAGCCGATTCTGTGCCGCCAGCTGCTCCTGGCCACCTCTTCGCAGCGCCCGGTCTCACAAACCACCCGCGCGGTGATACACGAATTGAAGCGCCAGGTCCGCGGCATGATAAATACCCCGAGCTGGCCCGGCGCAAGCCGCCCCGGCGAGGTCGTTTCGGCCGAAGCAACACCGGAAAACGCCCCAAATTTGCTGAGGATTGAGCGTGCTGCATAACGAGGCGTGATCTGTTACACAGAAACCTCATAGTGTGATGGACGTCACGCGGCGAGGCTTGATCGTCCTCCATACTAACCGTATGCCTCAAGGGTCACGACGGATCTTCGAAACAGGCACGTTCTTGATTCATTAAGCCGTATGGCCGCACGACTGGGGCGGACGAGATCGAATGTTTCGTGGGACGAACGCGAGTATGGCGTCGGTCTTGCTCGGTGCGAGTGACGCACTGCAGGGCCACTGTTAGGACGGCACAGACGTGAAATCACGTGCTCAATCATTGGGACCGGCGTTGCAACTTCTGGCGCGCCCTCGGTCGCTCTGGTTGCACCTTCATTGGCTGCGTCACGAACGCAAGTTCAAGCGAATTCGCCGCGATATCCGCCGCGAATTCGACGACGCCTTCTATCTGGGCACCTATCCCGAGGTGCGGCGGCTGCAGATCGGCGCGCTGCGGCACTTCATCATGGTGGGATGGAAGCAGGGCAAGGATCCCAACGAGCTCTTCTCCACCAAAGCCTACCTCGACATGTACCACGACGTGGCCGACCTCAACGTGAACCCGTTCCACCACTATGTGGTGCACGGGCGCGAAGAGGGCCGCATCGCCGTCGTCTCGCGGGCTCGCCGGCGCACGCAGCTGCGCCCCAGCGAGGAGCTGGTGGTGCCGCCCGTGCCCGATTCGGGCGAGTGGGCGACGATGCCGCAGCGGGTCGTCGATCCGCCGAGCCGCCAGGCCGTCAACGTGGTGGTGCCGGTCTACCGCTCTCTGCGCCACGTCACCGCGACGCTCCAGAGCGTGCTCAAGGCCAAGTGCGAGACCGCGTTCGAGTGCGTCGTGGTCGACGATTGCTCGCCGGAGCCCGAAATCAGCGCGCTGCTGCGCGAGCTGGCCGATTCGGGCCACATCCGCCTCATCGTCAACGAGCAGAACCTGGGCTTCGTCCAGAGCGTCAACCGCGGCATGGGCCACAACACCCATCGCGACGTGGTGCTGCTCAATTCCGACGTTCTGGTGCACGACGGCTGGCTCGACCGGCTGATGGTGCCGCTGCGCGACGATCCGGCCATCGCCACGGTGACGCCGCTGTCCAACAACGCCACCATCGCGAGCTATCCCAACTTCGCCATCGACAACAATTTCGAGCTCGAGATCGGCTCCGAGGAGATCGACCGGCTGGCCGCGCTCGCCAACGGCAACACCACGGTGGACGTGCCCACCGGCATCGGCTTCTGCCTGGCGATCCGCCGCGCCGCGCTCAACGACGTGGGCGATTTCGATGCGGAGACGTTCGGCCTCGGCTATGGCGAGGAGGGCGACTTCTGCATGCGCGTCCTCAAGGCCGACCGGCGCAACGTGCTGGTGCCGGGCCTTTACGTGAAGCACTACGGCTCCACCTCCTTCGGCGAGGGTGCGTCCGATCGCTCCGAGCAGGCACAGACCAAGCTCGCCGCCAAGCATCCAGACTATCCGACCCGCGTCTCGCGGCACCTGCAGGCTGATCCGGCGCTCTCCTCGCGCATCATGCTCGACGTGGCGCGGCTCAAGAACGCCATCGGGCGCTGCTCGGTGCTGTTCTTCACCCACACGCGCGGCGGCGGCATCGAGACCTACCTGCAATATATCCGGATGAAGCTGATCGAGGATGGCCTTCGAGACGTGGTCAACCGCGCGATCGTCATCCAGACGCAGCAGCGTGGCTTCGTGCAGGTGCATTCCTTCGGCGGCCGCCCGCTGCCCTACCTTCCCAACCTCGAGATGCTCAACGTGGAGCGTCACAAGGACTGCCTCGGCGCCATCATCGAGATGCTCGACCCCGAGCTGGTGCACATGAACTCCTTCGCGGGGCTCACGGTGCCTTCCATCGAGCGGCTGATGGAGGCGCTCGTCCACTCCAAGCGGCCTTACTGGCACGTCTGGCACGATCACCAGCCGCTCTGCCCGCGTCTCACCTTCCTCGACGCGGAGGACCGCTATTGCGGCGAGACGGACGCCGGTCGCTGTGTGGCGTGCCTCGCTTCCACCACCGCCTCCTTCGAGTGGGTGCGCATCGAGGAATGGCGCGCGCGCTTCAAGGAATATCTCAGCCACGCCGAGGTCGTGAGCGCGCCGTCCGAGGCGGCGGCGCTGCGTGCGCGGCGCCTTGTCGACGTCGCCAACAAGGTCAAGGTGCAGCCCCATCCCGAGCCCTATCTCGGCAAGGTGGAGCCGCTGTCGCGCCCCGACCGCAAGGACAAGGTGCTGCGCATCCTGATCCTGGGCGCCATCGGCCCGCACAAGGGCGCCTTCCTCCTCGCCGCGATGATCCG
>JAUIJH010000164.1 GCA_030431335.1 Alphaproteobacteria bacterium | reverse complement strand
GGCCTGTCGACCGAGGAGGGCGTGGCGCTGATGTGCCTTGCCGAGGCGCTGCTGCGGGTGCCGGACGCGGACACCATCGACGCCTTGATCGAGGACAAGATCGCGCCCTCGGACTGGAGCCGGCACCTGGGGCGCTCTTCCTCGCCGCTGGTCAACGCCTCCACCTGGGGGCTGATGCTGACCGGCCGGGTGCTGGAGCCGGGACGGCCGGGCATCGCGGGCACGCTGCGTTCCATGGTGCGCCAGCTGGGCGAGCCGGTCATCCGCGCCGCCGTCGGCCGGGCCATGCGCGAGATGGGCGGCCAGTTCGTCCTCGGCCAGGACATCGGCGCGGCGATGGCCCGGGCGCGGGCCAAGGAGGCGGAAGGCTTCACCTACTCCTACGACATGCTGGGCGAAGCGGCGATGACCGCCGCCGACGCACGGCGCTACGCCGCCGCCTACGCCGATGCCATCGCCGCCATCGCCCGCGCCTGCACGGCGGGCGACATCGCGGCCAACCCCGGCATCTCGGTCAAGCTGTCGGCGTTGCATCCGCGCTACGAGGTGGCAAAGGCCGAGCGCGTCATCGCCGAGCTCACGCCGGTGGTGCGCCGCCTCGCCGCCCAGGCCGCCAAGGCGAACATGGGCCTCAACATCGACGCCGAGGAGGCGGACCGGCTGGGCCTCTCGCTGGAGGTGATCGGGCGGGTGGTCGCCGATCCCGACCTCGCGGGGTGGGACGGGTTCGGCGTCGTCGTCCAGGCCTACGGGCGGCGGGCGGGCGAGGTGATCGACGGCGTCGCCGAGATGGCGCGGCAGGGGGGCCGGCGCATCATGGTCCGCCTCGTCAAGGGCGCGTACTGGGACAGCGAGATCAAGCATGCGCAGGTGGAGGGGCTGGCCGACTTCCCCGTCTTCACCCGCAAGGCGGCGACGGACGTGAGCTACCTCGCCAACGCGCGCAAGCTCCTCGCCCTCGCCGATTGCCTCTACCCGCAGTTCGCGACCCACAACGCCCACACTGTCGCCGCTATCCTGGAGATGGCGGACGGTCTCGCGCCCACCCGCTACGAGTTCCAGCGCCTGCACGGAATGGGCGAGCCGCTGCACGACATCGTGCATGCGCAGGAAGGCACGCGCTGCCGCATCTATGCGCCGGTCGGCGCCCATCGCGATCTCCTCGCCTATCTGGTGCGGCGGCTGTTGGAGAACGGCGCCAACTCGTCGTTCGTGAACCGGATCGTCGACGCCTCGGTGCCGGCGCGGGAGGTGGTGGCCTGCCCGTTCGCGGCGCTGGAGCGGCCGCCCGGCCGTTTCGAGCCGCGGGTGATCACGGGAGCGGCGCTCTACAGCCCCACCCGCCTCAACGCCAAGGGCTACGACCGGCACGATGCGATCGAGCTGCGGCGGATCGAGGCGGCGCGCACGCCCCCCGCGCCCTGGAGCGTGGGGCCGATCCTCGCCTGCCCGGTGACCGGCAGCGCGCCGCAGGAGGCCCGCAATCCCGCGACCGGCGCGCCGATCGGCGCGGTGGTCGGCGCCACCGAGGCGGACGCAGCGGCCGCCATTGCCGCCGCCCGCCCGTGGGACGCGCCGGCGGCCGAGCGCGCCGCCACGCTGCGCCGTGCCGCCGACCGCTACGAGCGCGATTTCGGCGCCGTCTTCGCGCTCCTGGCCAGCGAGGCGGGCAAGACCCTGGTCGACGCCATCGCCGAACTGCGCGAGGCGGTCGATTTCCTGCGCTACTACGCCAACGAGGCGGAGCGGCTCACCGATCCCCCGCGGGGCCTCTTCACCTGCATCAGCCCGTGGAACTTCCCGCTGGCGATCTTCACCGGCCAGATCGCCGCCGCGCTCGGCGCCGGCAACGGCGTGCTGGCCAAGCCCGCCGAGACGACGCCGGCCATCGCCGCGTGGGGCGTCCGCCATCTGCATGCGGCCGGGGTGCCGCGCGACGCGCTGCAGTTCCTCCCCGGACCGGGGCGCACCATCGGCACGGCGCTGACGTCGCACGCGCGGGTCAACGGCGTCGCCTTCACCGGCTCCACGGCGACGGCGCGGGCGATCCAGCGCGCGATGGCCGAGCATTGCGAGCCCGGCACGCCGCTGATCGCGGAGACGGGCGGGATCAACGCGATGATCGTCGATTCCACCGCCCTGCCCGAGCAGGCGGTGCGCGACATCCTCGCCTCCGCGTTCCAGTCCGCCGGCCAGCGCTGCTCGGCGCTGCGCTCCCTCTACGTGCAGGAGGACATCGCCGCCACCGTGCGCGGCATGCTCATTGGGGCGATGGACGAGCTATCGCTGGGCGATCCCTGGCGGCTCGCCACCGATATCGGCCCCGTCATCACCGCCGAGGCCGCCGCCGAACTCACCGCCTACGTGGATCGCGCCGCCGGCGAAGGCCGCCTGATCCACCGTCTCAACGCGCCGTCGGGCGGCCATTTCGTGGCGCCGGCGCTGATCGCGGTCAGCGGCATCGGCGCGCTGGAGCGCGAGGTGTTCGGCCCGGTGCTGCACCTCGCGACCTTCGCCGCGGACGACATGGATGCGGTGATCGCGGCGGTGAATGCCACCGGGTACGGCCTCACCTTCGGCCTCCACACCCGCATCGATGACCGCGTGCAGACGATGGCCGACACCGTCCGGGCCGGCAACATCTACGCCAACCGCAACCAGATCGGCGCCATCGTCGGCTCCCAGCCGTTCGGCGGCGAGGGCCTGTCGGGCACCGGCCCCAAGGCGGGCGGCCCGCTCTATCTCGCCCGCTTCACCCAGCGCGCCGCGCCGACCGCCACTGTGGGGGGCACGCCGGCAGATCCCGCCGCCGTCGCCAAGGCGCTCGGCGGCGCGGTGCCGAGCGCCGCATTCCGCACCGAGCTGATGCCCGGCCCGACGGGCGAACTCAACCGGCTGTCGCTGTTCCCGCGCCCGCCCCTCCTGTGCCTCGGCCCGGGGGCCGAGGCCGTGCAGGCGCAGGCCGCCGCCGTCGAGGCGCTGGGCGGGCACGCGGTGGCGGCGAGCGCGCTCGCGGCGCAGGCGCTGCGCACCCTACCCGCCTTCGGCGCGGCGCTGTGGTGGGGCGATGCGGCGCGGGGGCGCGAATACGCGCGGGCGCTGGCCGGGCGCGCCGGGCCGATCGTGCCCCTCGTCACCGGCTTGCCGGACGCCGCCCACGTCCACCACGAGCGGCACCTGTGCGTCGACACCACCGCCGCCGGAGGCAATGCGAGCCTGCTCGCCGGCGGATAGGCCGATCAGATGATCGCGTGGCGCACCTTGGCCGAGACCCACTCGGACACGACCACCGTGGCCAGGATGACGATGAAGATCATCGTCACCTGCGGCCAGGCGAGCACGTTGAGCGAGGCTTGCAGCTGCAAGCCGATGCCGCCCGCGCCGACGAGGCCGAGTATGGTCGATTCGCGGATGTTGATGTCCCACCGGAACACCGCGACCCCGAAGAAGGTGGGCAGGATCTGCGGCACGATGGCGTAGTCGATCACCTGGCTCGCGGAGGCACCGGTGGCCTGCACCGCCTCCACCTGCTTGCCGTCGATCTCCTCGATCGCCTCGTACATCAGCTTGGCGACGAAGCCGATGGAACGCAAACCGATGGCGATGACGCCCGCCAGCAGGCCCGGCCCGATGATCGACACCAGCAGCAGCGCCCAGATCAGCGAGTTGATCGAGCGCGAGGCGACGATGATGAACAGCGCGATCGGCCGCACCAGCCACACGCTCGGCGTGGTGTTGCGCGCTGCGAGGAAGGCGACCGGGATCGCGAAGACGATGCCCAGCAGCGTGCCCAGCGTCGCGATGTTGAGCGTGTCCCACAGCGGAACGAGGAGCTTTTCGATATAGGACCAGCGCGGCGGCACCATGCGGCTGCCGATGTCGGCCGCCTGGCGCGGCGCGTCCTGAACGAAGGCCCAGATGGTGTCCTTCGTCATCACCTGCCAGCAGAAGACGAACAGCGCGACCAGCGCGAGCCAGCCGGCCCAGATCGCCAGCGATTGACGGCTCGTGCGCTGGCGCCAGACGGGGGTGCCGTTATGGGTGGCGATTGGCATCGTCTACTGCACCCACTTGCGCACCGTCGAGGAGCCGTATTCGGCAACCATGACAATGACGATGATGATGAGGAGGATGGCGCCGGCCGAATCGAACTCATAGCGGTCGATGGCCGTGTTGAGCGTGGCGCCGATGCCCCCCGCCCCGACGATGCCGATCACCGCCGACTCGCGGAAATTGATGTCGAAGCGGTAGAGCGACAGGCCGATGAGGCGCGGCATCACCTGCGGCTGCACCGCGTAGTTGACGAGCTGCCACCACGAGGCGCCGGTGGCCCGCACCGCCTCCACCTGGCTGGAGTCGATATCCTCGATGTCCTCCGCCAACAGCTTGGCGAGGAAGCCGATGGTGGCAAAGGAGAGCGTGAGGAAGCCCGCGAACGGGCCGAACCCGAACATCGCCACGAACAGGATGGCGATGATGATCTCCTGCAACGCGCGGCTGAGCGCGATGATGGAACGGCACACCGCATAGACCGGCAGCGGCGCGAGGTTGCGGGCCGCGCCGATGCCGATCGGCACCGAGATGATCACGCCCACCACGGTGGAGGTAACCGTCATCGTCAGGCTCTCGATGAGGCCGTGGCTGATATCGTTCCAGCGCGAGGTGAAGTCCGGACGCAGGAAGCCTTCGATGAAGCGCCAGCCGCGCTCCAGCCCCTGGTAAACGCGCAACCAGTCGATCTCGATGGAGGCCGCCGCGGCGACGAGATAGGCCAGCAGCCCCGCATAGATGCCGATGCGCCAGCGCCGGTCCTTGATCAGGATCGGCGGGCGACGCCATGTCCGCCCCGTTGCGTTCACGAAAGGCCCTCGAGGCGCTCGACCAGCTCGCGCTCGGAGTGGTGCATCGGCTCTTCGTCTTCGTCCTCGCTGGCGCGGCGGCGCATCGCCGTCCAGTCCTCTTCGCCGTAGATCTCGGTGAGCGCCTTTTCGTCGAGCTGGTCGGGCGGGCCGTCGAACACCAGCTCGCCGGCGCGCAGGCCGAGGATACGCTGGGTGAAGTCCTGCGCCAGCACCACGTCGTGGATGTTGATGATGGCCGGCAAGTCCCGCTCCCGGCATATCTCCAGGATCAGCCGCATGATCTGCCGGCTCGTCTTGGGGTCGAGCGAGGCGGTTGGCTCGTCGACCAGCAAGAGTTCGGGATCCTGCTCCAGCGCCCGCGCGATGCCGACGCGCTGGCGCTGGCCGCCCGACAGCGCGTCGGCGCGCTTGTCGGCGTGCTCGCCGAGGCCCACCCGGTCGAGCAGGGCGAACGCCTTCTCGACGCTGTCGGGCGGAAATTTGCGCATGAAGGAGCGCCAGAACGGCACGTAGCCGAGCCGGCCCGACAGCACGTTCTCCATCACCGTCAGCCGCTCCACCAGGGCATATTCCTGGAAGATCATGCCGATGCGGCGGCGGGCACGCCGCAGATCGCGGCGCGACAGGCGCGTGACGTCGAGTTCGCCCAGCCGCACGGTGCCTTCGGTCGGCTCCACCAGGCGGTTGATGCAGCGGATCAGCGTCGACTTGCCGGCGCCCGACGGGCCGATCAGCCCGACGACCTGCCCCGATGGGACCTCGACCGAGACCCCTTTCAGGGCCTTGTCCCCGGTCTTGTACGTCTTTGTCAGGCTCTCGATCTTGAGCAAAGCGGCAATCTCCGGCAGCGCCGCGCGGGCGGGCATCGGGGGACGCGCGACAGGCCGCGCCGGCATGTCGCGCCTAAAGTTGCTGGCGGCCTACTGGCAGTCGTAGGAGACGCCGTTGGCCTCGTCGATCTTGCGGATCACCTCCCACTCTTCCTGGAAGGTGATGGGGATGAACTGCGCCTCGCCGTTGCGCGTGAACTCTTCCTGCAGCGAGGAACCTTCCCAGTCGAAATCGAAGAAGGCCTTCTGGATCTTCTCCTGCAGCTCCGGCTTCAGGTTGTAGACGACGCCGTAGCCCGTGGTCGGGAAGGTCTGCGAGGTGTAGATCGTCACCAGCTGCTCGGGCTTGACCACGTCGCGCTCGATCATGCGCTGCTTGACCGAGTTGGCGATGGCGGCGGCCGGATAGTCCTTGTTGGCGACGCCGAGGATCGAGTTGTCGTGCTTGCCGGAGAACACCGGGGTGAAGTCCTCACCCGCGCTCAGACCGTAGTCGGCCTTGAGAATGGCCGAGGGGGCCTTGAAGCCGGAGTTGGACGTCTCGGACGTGAAGGCCAATTCCTTGCCCTTGAGGTCCTCCACCTTCTCGATGCCGGAGCCCGGATAGGTGATGATCTCCATCTCGTAGCCGTACGATCCGTCCTCGCCGGCCATGATGGTGAACGGGCGGAAGCCCGCGCAGGCGACGGCGAGCGGGTTGGAGCCGGTGTTGAAGCCCGCGATATGCAGGCGGCCGGCGCGCATCGCCTCGATCTGCGCCGCGTTGGACTGCACCGGGAAGAACTGGACCTTCTTGCCGGTCTGTTCTTCCAGATAGCTCAGGAAATCGGACCAGGCCTCGCGGTAGACGGCCGGGTCCTCGACAGGCGTATAGGCGAAGATGAGCGTGCCGGGGTCGAGCTGCTGCGACGGATCCTGCGGAATGTCGGCGATCAGGTCGCCGTCATTGTCCGAATAGCGGCTGTCCAGCTTGAATTCGGCGAGCGCCGGCGTCGCAATGATGAGCGCGCCCGCGAGCGTGGCTAATAGTCGTTTCATGTTTCCTCCCTGGGCCCGCTTTTTTCGACCCGGACCGACGGCCGCGATCCTGCCAGCACCGCTTGGCAAATACCAGCACGCGTCGGCCTGCTGCGGAACCCTCACTGTCATCCAATTGTCATATTACGGCCCGCCAACAGGCTCAAGCACCCGTTTCCGCGCTTTTTGTGACGCATTTGTCATGATTTTACTGGAAAAAGACGCACAAATTGCGTATGAGTGATTGAGTTGAAAGTCGGCCGATGCCGCGCGTGCCAGAGTTCCCATTCCGACGCGCTTCGGGTTGCCGCCGGCGAATAGTGGCCCCGAGGACACCTTGGAAACGCTGATCCATCTTGCTGGCGCCGTCGCGCTGTTGTTGTGGGGTATCCGCACCGTTCGAACCGGCGTCGAGCGGATGTTCGGCCCGCAGATCGAGGCCCATGTCGCGGTGCTGACGGGGCGGCGCTTGAGCGCCTTCGCCCTCGGCACTGGCTCGGGCATGGCGCTGCAATCCTCCACCGCGGTGACGCTGATGGCCGCGAGCTTTTGCGCCGGGGGCGTGCTGGCCCTGCCGGCGGCGCTCGCCGTCGCGCTCGGCGCGGAGGTGGGTTCCAGCCTCGCGGTGGTGGTCCTCAACCTCGACATGGCGCTCCTCGCGCCGATTCTCCTCTTCGCCGGATACGTGGTGTTCACCGCGTCCAGCGAGCGCCGGGGCAAAAACGCAGGGCGGGTGACGCTGGGTCTCGCGTTCGTCCTCACCGCCCTCGGTTTCCTCGGCGAGGCGGCCTCGGGGCTCTCCGCCAGCCCCGAGGCCCGCGAAATCATGCACATGCTCAGCGCCGCGCCGGTCGTGGTGGTGCTGGCGACGGCGCTGCTGACCTGGGCGATGCACTCCTCCATCGCCGTCGTCCTGATGACGGCGCAGCTCGTGGTCAACGGCGTCGTGCCGCTGGAAGGCGGGCTGTGGATGGTGATCGGCGCCAACGCGGGCGCAGCTCTGCCGGCGCTCGTCGCGGGGTGGGCCATCGGCGGGCCGGCGCGGCGCCTCCTCCTCGGCGCCATGTCGATGCGCCTGTGCGGTGTCGCCATCGGCGCGGCGGTGCTTTCCGTTCCCGCCACGCTGGCGGCGGTGACGGCGCTCGCCCCCAACGTGGTGCTCGCCCATCTGGCGCTCAATTTCACCGTGGCGATCCTGGCGCTTCCATTCGTCGCCGCCCTGGCGCGCCTCTTCGAGCGGGCCCTGCCGCTCATGCCCGCGAGCAGCGAAATCGAACAGCCGGCGGAAAACATCTTCCTCGCACCCGAGGACGTGAACCGGCCGCAAACCGCCTTCCTCAACGTCGCCAACGAGACCTCGCGCGTCGCCCACATCGTCTACGGCATGATTGGCGAGATCTCCGACCTCTTCCGCGATCCTCGGGCGGACGGGCGCATCAACGCGCTGGAGGCGGACGTCGACCGCCTCTACCGGCAGGTGACGCTGTACATGGCGGCGATCAAGCTGGACGAACTGGAACCCAGCGAGCAGGAGCGCTGGTTCGAGCTGTTCGAGTTCATCACCCACCTGGAGCACGTCGGCGACATCATCACGCGCAACATCGCGAGCCTTGCCAAGCGCAAGCGCAAGACGGGGCTGGAATTCTCCTGCGAGGGGGCCAGTGAGCTCGAAGGGCTGACGCACGAGCTGAGCGACATCTTCCGCCACGCCCAGGCCGTGTTCCTGTCGCGCGACCCCCATCGGGCCCAGGCGCTGATCGACGCCAAGCGCCGCTTCCGCGCGCACACGCTGGAATCGCAGCGCCGGCACGCGATCCGCTTGACGAGCGGGGTGCCGAGTTCGGTCTCCACCTCGCGCATCCACCTCGATCTCCTGCGCGAGCTGCGGCGCATCAACTCGCACCTGACGGCCGTCGCCTATCCGCTCATCGAGCGCGCCTGACCGCCATCGCGGGGTTTTGAGCGGCGGCCTATCGCGAGGGGCGGTAGGCGAACGCGCGGAACCGGGCCTCGCGCGCGCTGCCGCCGACGTCGTAGGCGATCATGCCGACGAAGGCCCCGGTGAACGACTTGTGCATGCCGCGCCCGGCCTCGTCGGACACCACCGTGGCATCGAGCACCGGCCCAACGGGCGCGAAGTCGCCCCCCTCCCCGGCGACGGCGAACTGGAGGCGGTGCCGGTCGACCGACACCTTGAGGCGCACCGGGCCGGGCGGCAGCGCGTGGGGTGCGTCGAGACCCATCGTCAGCGCCGCGCTGGGGTCGCCCAGGCACGAGATCAGCGACAGCGAGCGGCCCAGGTCCGGGTCGTGCGAGACGATGGCCGCGTGGAATTTCTGCCGGTTGTAGTAGACCGCGAGGCCGGCGCCCTCCTGGTAGCAATCGGGCTCGAACTCCAGCAGCGTCTCGGCTTCGAAGGCGTGGTGCTGCTGGCGCCGCGCCACCAGCGCCTGCTCGAACCAGGAGCCGATGCTCTCGCGCCCGATCAACGTCAGCGCGCCGCCGCCGACGCGAAACAGGCGCTCCGGGTGCGGGGTGCGCAACCACTGGAAGTCGGGATGCAGCGTCGGCGCGGAAAAATCGTAGACGCGCGCCGCGTCCGCCGGCGCCGGCGCGTCCCACGGCAGCGGCACTTCCGGGCGCGCGAGCAGGCCGCCCCCTTCCAAGTAGAGCCAGTCATCGCGCCAGACGCAGCGCTCGATGCCGGCCTCGCGGCCGAGCGTGGAATAGCGGCCCGTGCCGTCCGGTCCGGGGATCGGCCGGCTCATGAGGAAGCTGTGATAGGCCGAGCCGTCCGCCAGCTCCACATATTGGCCGTGGCCGGTCCGCTGCAGCGGATGATCGGGCGCCGCCTCCGCGCACATCACGTGCAAATCGGGGTGCGTCTCGTAGGGGCCGCGGATGTCGCGCGCGCGGGCCAAGCTCACGGCGTGCGGATAGTCCGTGCCGCCCTCGGCCGTGGTCAGGTAGTAGTAGCCGTTGCGGCGGAAGAGGTGCGGCGCCTCGGTGAGGCCGCGCGGCGTGCCGCCCCAGATGTTGTGCACCGGCCCCGTGAGCCCGCGATCGGGCGACCATTCCTGCAACAGGATGCCGTCGAAGCCGGTGTGGCGCGGGTTGCGCCCGGTCCCCTTGCCGCGATGGTTCCACTTGAGGTTCAGGAACCACTTGCGCCCGTCCTCGTCGTGAAACAGCGACGGATCGAAGCCGGAACTGTTGACGTACCAGGGATCCGACCAGCGCCCGTCGATGGTCTCGCAGGTGGTGATGTAGTTGTGCGCGTCGCGGAAAGCGCCGTCGTTGCGCTTCATGTCCGTGTAGACGAGCCAGAAGCGCCCGTCCGCATGGCTGAGACAGGGGGCCCACACGCCGCAGCTGTCGGGATTGCCGCGCATGTCGAGGAGCGCCGCCCGGTCGAGCGGGCGCGCGACGAGATCCCAGTTCACGAGGTCGCGCGAACGGTAGATGAGGACGCCCGGATACCACTCGAAGGTGGAGGTCGCGAGATAGAAGTCGTCGCCGACGCGGATGAACGAGGGGTCGGCATGGAAGCCGGGCAGCACCGGGTTGCGCAGAACAGTCCCCATCAGCGCGCCCGCCCCGGCTCGCGGTCGCGCTTCAAACGCCCCTCTCGGCGACACATCTCGCCCGCCGATCGCGAGCCGGTGGTGATGGGATCCATGTTTCCTCGCGTTCCCTGGGCCTTTTCGGCCGGCCCTTCGCGCGAAGCTAAAGCGCGGCGCGGCGAGATGGAATCGCCTTTCGCAAGGCCATGGCCGAAAAGCCCCTCTACTCGGCCGCCACCGCGAACTCGGCCTTGGCGCAGACGTCTTCGATGGCGGCGATCATCGCCGTGGCGGCCGGGTTGGGGCTCACGCCCCGGCGCATCATGATGCCGGCGGAGCGGCGCCAGCGCGCGTCCGGCACCGCCAACGGCACGATCGGCCCCGGATTGCTCTCCTTGAGCTGATTGAGGGCGTGGAAGGACAGGTAGTCCGCCTTCGCCATCAGCCGCATCTTGAGCTGCGCGATATCGGTCTCGATGATCGCATCGGGTGCCGGCAGGCCGTGCGCCTGGAAGATCGCCGCGAGGCGCAGCACCATCAGCGAGCCGCGGCCGGGCAGGATCCACGTCTGCCCCACCAGGACGGACAGTGCGATCGGCCCCTTGAGCTGCGCGAGCGGATGGGAGGCGCCCGCGATGATGCCGTATACGTCGTCGATCAGCGCCCGGCCCGTCAGATCCGGCTCGACGGGGATCGGACCGGACATTGCCGCAAGCACGATGTCGAGCTCGCCCGCGCGCAACCGCGCCTTGAGCTGGTCGTCCATGCCGCCGGCGATCTCCAGGTGAACGCGCGGCCAATCCTGTTGAAATGCCTCGATCGCCTCCGGCAGCACCGAGCGCTGCCAGGAGGGCCCCGCGCCGATGCGCACCCGCCCCCCGAGCCCCTGCTTGAGCGCGGCGACCTCCTCGTGCGCCTCCTTCACGCTCGCCTTGATCGCCCGGGCGTGGCGCAGCACCGCCTCGCCGAAGACGGTCAGCGTGACGCCGCGCGCCGTGCGGGTGAACAGCGGCGCGCCCACCTCGTCCTCCAGGCGGCGCACGGCCTTGGTCAGCGTCGGCTGCGTGACGCCGAGCCGGTCGGCCGCCGCGCGCAGGCTGCCGCTGAGATCGATCGCGATGAGGTATTCGGCGACCCTGTAGTCCATGCGAGATATTCCCAAAAGCTATCGCGCACTAAACCAAAAACGCTTGTCTGACACCAGCGCTCACCACACCATCGGCAAAACAAAGCAACTTCCTGGGAGGAGACTGAGATGGTGCTTCAAATCACCCGGCGCGTCGCGCTGGCTCTGAGCTTTGCGATTGCCGCGCCCATCGGCGCGTTCGCGTTCCCGGACGAGCCGATCAAGATCATCGTGCCGACCGACCCCGGCGGCGCCATGGACGGTATCGCGCGCGTCTTCCAGAAGGCGTTCGAGACGTCCGATCTGCTCGCCGACAACATGCCGGTCATCAACATGGCCGGCGCCGGCGGCACCATCGGCACGCGCGAGATCAAGGACGCGCCGGCCGACGGCTACACCATCGGCATCTGGCACGACGGCATCGTCACCTCCAAGGCGATGGGCGTTGTCGACTACGACCAGTCGGCCTTCTCCGTCATCGGCGCGACGGGCTATGCCGACCTCGGCCTCGCGGTCTCGGCCAAGGCCCCCTTCTCCACCTTCGAGGAGATGATCGCCTACGCCAAGGAGCATCCGGGCGAGGTGACGGTGGCGGTGAACATCGGCCTGCCCGTGCACTTCGTGCCGATGCGCGTCGCGACCGACGCCGGGCTCGACCTGCGCTACGTGCAGGTGGGCGGCGGCGCCAAGCGCTACCAGTCGCTGGTGGGCGGCCACACCAACATCGCGCTGTTCTCCACCCAGGAGCTGCTGAAGTTCGGCGGCACCGGCATCGAGCCCCTGGTGATGCTGACCGAAGAGCGTGTCGATGCGCTGCCGGACGTGCCGACGGCGAAGGAGTTCGGCATCGACGTGGTGTCGCCGTCGCAGCGGATCTGGCTCGCCCCCAAGGACGTGCCGGCCGACCGGCTGGAAGCCCTGCGCACCGCCTTCAAGACCGCGATGGAGCGCGAGGACGTCGCCAAGCAGCTGCAGGATTTCGGCCTCAACGCCGAATTCGTCGACGCCGACGAGGTGAACGCGCTGCTTGACGAGGCGCGCGAAGCCACGCTGCCGCTGGTGCCGAAGGCCCGCGAGGCGGCGCAGTAAGACCGCGATCGGCAGGACAGGCGCCATGGCCAGGCTCTCTGCGGTTTTCGGACAAAGCCGCACCCCTCGGGCCGACATGGCCCTCGCGCTCAGCATCGGCGCCTTCGCGGCGCTGATCCTGTGGGAGGCGGACAAGATCCCGCCTCCCTTCTTCGACCCGCTCGGCTCGGCCGCAGTGCCCAATGGCGTCGCGTTGGTTCTGGCGGTGCTGGCGGCGCTGACCTTCATTCGCGCGCTCGCCGCCCTCCCGTGGCCGGCCCGTCCCGCGCCGGCCGGCTACCGGATGCGGCCCGACATCGCCATCGCCATCTCGGTGGCCGCCGTCCTCTACGTCGCCGCGATGGATTTCGACATCCTCGGCTTCCGCACCGCCACCATCGCCTTCGTGGCGGTCGCAAGCGCGCTCCTGGCCCGCTTTCAGCTGCGCATGTCGCTGGTCGGGGTGCTGGTGGCGCTCGGCGTCGGCATCGGCGGGGCGTACCTCTTCACCCAGTTCTTCTTCA
>JAUIJH010000163.1 GCA_030431335.1 Alphaproteobacteria bacterium | reverse complement strand
TGTTCGAGCAATCACTCGAAATGCCCTTCCTCATTCGCTGGCCGGGTGTGGTCAAAGAGGGTCTGCGCCCCGAGGGAATGATTCAGAACATCGATTATGCGCCAACCTTCCTCGAGATGGCCGGACTCAAGCCTCCCCACAAACTGGATGGCGTATCCTTTGTGCCGCTGCTCAAGGGCGAGCCGTCCGAGCGAAGCGCGGTCATCTACGGCTATTTCGGCGGCGCGGTGAACGTCACCGACGGGCGCCACACCTACCACCGCTTCCCGAAGGACCTGGCGACCCAGGAGATCTACCAGTATACGCTGATGCCGACGCACATCTTCGACTTCTTCCACGAAGATGAGCTGAAGGCGGCCGAACTCGCCCCGCCGCTCTCCTTCTCCAAGGACATTCCGGTCCTCAAGGTGCCGGTGGGCGAGCGCTCGGTGATGTACAACACCTACGGCCCCGGCTGCCTCCTGGAGAACGAGACGCGCCTCTACGACCTCGAGAGCGACCCCGGCCAGCAGACCCCGCTCGACGACCCCGCCCTCGAGGCGCGCATGGTGGAGACGATGGTCGCCCTGATGCGCGAGGTCACGGCGCCGCAGGAGGCGTACACGCGCCTGTCGCTCGAGGCGGCACCGGCCGCCCAATGAGCCCAGCCCGCCTCGGCTCGCCGGTCCGCGCGCTCAGCGCGCTGACGGGGGACCTGCGCCAGCTTGCCGCCGTGCGCCGCATCGCGCTGGACGACGGGCCGGAGCGGGGGTTGCGGGCGCTCGCCTTCTCCACCGGCGGCGGGCTCGATTTCTGGGTGCTCGCCGACAGGGCGATGGACATCGGCCCGCTGTGGCACTGCGGGACGCCGGTGGCGTTCGAGCATCCGAGCGGCTACGTGGCGCCCACCCTCCACGCCGCGAGCGGCGATGGCGGCACGGCCTTCGAGCGCATCCTGTCCGGCTTCCTGGTGACGGGCGGGCTCGACCACATCCGCCAGCCCGCCGACGGCTTCCCGCTGCACGGCAGCCTGCCGCTGACGCCCGCGCGCGTCCACGCCTATGGCGCGGACTGGGATGCTCCCGTGCCCACCCTCTACGCCGAGGGCGAGACGGTCAGCGCCCACCTCAAGGGGCCGGCCTTCCGCCTCACGCGCCGCATCACCGCGCCGATCGGCGGCACCTCTTTGCGCATCGCCGACAAGGTGGAGAACATCGGCACCGAGCCACAGCCCTTCGGCGTGCTGCATCACATCAATTTCGGCTTTCCCGCCGTCGCGCCCGGCACCCGCGTACGCCTCAACGGCGAGACGGTGCTGGAGGCCGGCGCCGATGCGCCCGCCGGCGCCCGCTGTTTCGAGGCCGGTCCCGGCCCGCGCACCGTCGCCGAGCTCACGCGCGCGTCGTCCCCGCCCTGGGCCGGTCTCCACGCCACCATCACCAGCCAAAGCGATGCGCAGCCATTCCTGCAGGTGTGGGCCGACCTGCGGCCCCGGCGCAACGTCATCGCCATCGAGCCCGCCACCTCGGCGCGGCGGCCGGACGGCACCAGCGAGCCCGGCCCCATCCTCGCACCGGGCGAGCGCTGGCACGCGACCCTCGATTTCACCTTCGCCCATCCGCGGCAGTCGTGAACGGAGACAGCCATGGCAACCGTTGAACTGAACAACGTCTACAAGCGCTTCGGCAAAACCGAGGTGATCCACAACGTGAACCTCGAAATCATGGACGGCGAGTTCATCGTCCTCATCGGCCCGTCCGGTTGCGGCAAGTCCACGCTGCTCAGGATGATCGCCGGGCTGGAGCCGATCTCGGGCGGCACCATCAGCATCGACGGCGCGGTGGTGAACGAGCTTTCGCCCCGCCAGCGCGGCATCTCGATGGTGTTCCAGTCCTATGCGCTCTACCCGCACATGACGAGCGCGCAGAACATGACCTTTTCGCTCCGCCTCGCGGGCGAAAGCGCGGAGGTGCAGGCGCAGAAGCTCGAGCACGTCGCGGGCATCCTCGGCCTCGGCGACTATCTGGAGCGCCTGCCCAAGCAGCTTTCGGGCGGCCAGCGCCAGCGCGTCGCGATGGGGCGGGCCATCGTGCGCGAGCCGACCGCCTTCCTGTTCGACGAGCCGCTCTCCAACCTCGACGCGGCGTTGCGGGTGCGCATGCGCGGCGAGCTGAAGGAGCTGCACCAGCACCTCAAGACCACCACCATCTACGTCACCCACGACCAGATCGAGGCGATGACGCTGGCCGACCGCATCGTCGTCCTCAAGGACGGCGTGATCGAGCAGATCGGCACCCCGCTGGAGCTCTACGACAATCCCAAGAACCGCTTCGTCGGGGCCTTCCTCGGCTCGCCGGCGATGAATTTCCTCGACGCCGCCGTCTCGGGCGAGGACCTGTCGTCCGCCGTCTTCGAGGATGGCGACCGCATCGCGCTGCCGCCGGTGGCGGCGCGGCCGGGGCCGGTGCTGATCGGGCTGCGGCCGGAGAGCTTCGTCCTCGCCGATGCGGCGGGACCGGACAATTTCGGCGCCGAAGTGGTGGTGGTGGAGCCCACCGGCGCCGACACCGAGCTCGTGATGCGCAAGGGCGGCCAGCAGTTCATCGCCACCTTCCGCGACCGGCTCTCGGTGCGCCCCGGCGACCGGCTGCACCTCGCGCCCATCGCCGGCCGGGCGCACCTGTTCGACCCGGCGACAGGCGCGCGCATGTAGCGTTGCTGCTCAGCGTCAGAGAACGGATCAGCGGCAGAAGAACGGGCTCGCCCAGCTCCACTGCCCATTCGCCTGGCGCATGCGCACATAAAGCGTCTCGCCCGGCGTGAGCGGGGCCACCGGCAACGTGCCGTGCCACTGGTAGGCCTGCGGCTGGGGCATCGGGTGGAAGCGGTAGGCCGGGCTGTCGATGGGGCCGGTGTTGCCCGACAGCGCGCCCTCCATCAGCCGCGTCACCGGCACCCGAATGTGCTGCCCGTCCAGCGTGGCCTCGACCGTCGCGTCGGGGGTGACGCGCACGCGGGCGGCGATCGCCTGCGTCGTCGGCGTCAGGTTGTTGGGGTTGGAGTGGGCGCGCAGGGCGAAACGGATCGTGCCGCCGGCGACCTCGATGGCCTCGTCCGGCGCCACCTCGTCCTCCCCCTCCAGCGGCGAGACGATCTCCGGCCCGCGCAAGCGCGGCTCCACGGCGAGGATCTCGCCCCCGTCGAGCGCGATGCGCCCGGTCCAATCATGAAAGGTGCCGCGCCCGCCCCAGCCGAGTTCCAGCACCAGCAGCGTCTCGAACGCGCCGTCCCCCGCCGGCACGATGGGGCGCGGGTCGAGCGCGGGCGACACGCGCGCGGCGAGCGCGCCGTTGCGGATCACGTCGATGCAATCGATGGTGCTGCCGCCGACCGCCTCGATGGCGAGGGCGTCCGAGCCCGCCGGCACGATGCTGCCTTGCGGCGCCTCGCCCATGGCGGCGAACAGGTGCGCGCAATCGCCGGTGAGGGCGGTGGTGCGGCGCTGCCACAGCGCCTGCCACAGCGCGTCGGGCGCGTTGGCCGGCGCATAGATCGCGCTGCGGCCGTGCCCGTAGGAGCCCGGATAGCCGCTGTGATGGTCCGTGTTGCCGAGGAAGCCGAACACATGCCCCTCGGCGAGCCCGTGCGTGACCGTGGAGCGCGCATCGCTCGGCCCCATCGAATGCAGGAACGGCCGCTCGCCCAGCGACATCTCCGACAGCCCGTGCATGGAGACGATCTCCACCACCGGCCCCAGGCGCGGCTCGAACGAGGCCCAGTTGATGCCGCGCGCGCCGACGCGGTAGCCGATGTGGTGGTGGAAGGCGAGCGCATCGCCGGGCACCTTCGCCCCCAGCGCGGCGAGGAGCTCGGCCGGGCTGTCGGCTTTCACCACGGGCGCCGCATCCAGCGTGCGGTAGAGGATGGTGAGATCGCCGTGCGCGCACGAGTGGATCTCATAGCCGGGAAACACGGTAAAGCTGGCGTCCGCCGCCTCGCGCAGCGTGTCGAAATGGTCCGGCCACAGCCGCTCCAGCCGCGCGAACCCCACCTCGTGGAAGTCGACGATGTGGCGCACGCGCGGGTCGTCCACCGGCATGTCCGGCCAGTAAGCATGACCGGTGACGGAGACGAAATCGAGCTGCCGCTTGGCGCGCTTGAGCGCGTTCTCCAGCGAGCCGTGCCCGTAGGAGAGGGCGCAATGATTGTGCAGGTCGCCATAGAAGGGGCTGAGCCCGAAGCGGGTGGCGAGCGGCGTCAGCGCTTCGGGCAGGCGTTGCTTCAACATGTCGGTGTCCCGGTGCTGCCGAAGATCGTCTGCTCCACCTTCAAGTAGGCGTCGCGCGGCGGTGCATCGGGGTTGGCGAGGCGGCTGCGCAGCAGGTCGAGCAGCGTGCGGCCGGCCTCCGCGTGGGTGCTGCCGGCGATCGTGTAGCGGTTGAGATGCTCGCTCGGAACATCGGCATGGCCGAGGAGGTGGACGCTGAGCCGGTCCGGCGCCGACAGGCCGAGCCGGCCGAGAGCCGCGTCGATCCCCACCGCGTCGGACAGGCCGACCACGACCAGCGCGGTGAACGGCAGCGCCCCGTCACGCACCAGCGGCCGCAGCGCTTCCTCCAGCGCATCGGCGGCGGGCTGGCTGGGGTGGCGCAGGTGCGGCAGGAGGATGGGCGGCGCCATCTCCACCGGCTTGCCCCGCCACGTGTCGAGCCGCGTGAAGGCGCGGCGGATGCCCGTCAGCGGCAGCGCCGGCGAGTTGAGCGAGACGAGCCCGAACCGGCGATGGCCGAGCCCGGTGAGATGGTCGAGCGCCAGCCCCAGCGCGGCCTCCCAGTCGGTGCCGACGCGGTCGATATCGACGCCGGCGACCGACAGGCCGTCGAGCACCAGCGCCCGCGTCTTTTGCTGCAGCAGCGCGAGCAGGCGCACGGGCATCGCCTCGTAGTGCGCCTGGAGCACCGCGGCGTCGAAATCGGGCACGCAGGTCAGGACTTCGATGAGGTGGTCGGTGTTGTGGTAGGAGATCTGCACCACGCGCCCGCCCTCGTCGTCCAGCGCGTCGACGATGTGGTTCTGCACCAGGGCGCAGCGCTCGTTGATGCTGGCGTTGGACAGGATGAGGAGGCTCGAAAGGCTCGCCGCCTCCCGCTCCATCCCAGGCTCGCCGTCCTTCACCACGTAGGTGCCGCGCCCGACGTGCGAGGTGATCAGCCCCTGGTGGCGCAGGCGCCCCAGCGCGTCCTGCACCGCGCTCTGGCTGACGCCGAGTTCCTTCATGAGCTGGCGGACGGTCGGCAGGCGCGCGCCGTCGTCCAGCGACCTGATGCGCTCTTCCAGCAAGCTGACGACGCGCTCCGTTGGTGTCGACACTGTTCGTTTCCCGTCCCGACCGGCTCGCCTCAGTCTAATACAAACAATTCAATCGCGTACAAATATAATTTGCGCTTTACACCGCGACGATATGCGCTAGCCTGCCTCGCACGGGGAAACAGGACGTCGAAATGCGCTCGTCGGCCCAATCGAACATGGGTGCTGCGCCCCGCCTCGCGGCGGATCAGGCAACGGCTGCGCAACCCGCCGCCCCGGCCATCGAAATCGATCGCGTCACCAAGACCTTCGCCGACCGCGCGGGCAGCGGCATCACGGTGCTGGACGACATTTCGCTCGCCATCGCGCAGAACGCGTTCGTGTCCCTGGTCGGTCGCAGCGGCTGCGGGAAGACGACGCTGCTCAACATTCTCGCCGGTCTCGAAGCGCCGACCTCGGGGGCCGTGCGCATCGCCGGCCGCCCGGTCAAGGGGCCGGGGCAGGGGCAGGGCGTGGTCTTCCAGCAGCACGCGCTGTTCCCGTGGCTGACGGCGCTGGAAAACGTCAAGTTCGGCTGCCGCAAGCGGCCGATCTCCCGCGCCGAGAAGGAGGATGTCGCGCGCGATCTCCTCGCTCTCGTCGGCCTCCAAGACGCCGCCGCAAAATACCCGCGCGAAATGTCCGGCGGCATGCAGCAGCGCGTCGCCATCGCCCGCGCCCTCGCGCTCGATCCCGACATCTTGCTGATGGACGAGCCCTTCGGCGCGCTCGACGAGCTGACGCGCATCGAATTGCAGGACGAGCTCCTGCGCATCTGGCAGGTGCGCCGCAAGACGGTGGTGTTCGTCACCCACTCGATCTCCGAGGCGCTGGTGCTGTCGGACCGGATCGTGCTGCTCGCGCCGCACCCCGGACGCATCGCCCGCGACGTCACCGTCGACCCTCCGCGCCCGCGCGTGCGCTCCGACCCGCGCTTCGCCACGCTTTACGACGAGATCTGGCGCGGGCTGTCCCAATGAGGCGCCGGCTGATCGATATCCTGTTCGCCTCGGTCGTGATCGGCGCGCTGCTGGCGGCCTGGGAACTCGGTGTCGCCTACGGCTACCTCAAGGTCTACCAGTTCCCGCCCGCGAGCCGCATCGCCAAGGGCTTCGTCGACCTCACCACGGTGGGCTTCCCCACCGGCATCACCGTCTGGTCGCACACGGCGACCACCATCGGCCGCATCCTGCAAGGCTATGCCGGCGCGCTCGTCCTCGCGATCCCGCTCGGCTTCGTGATCGGCTCCTCGCGCGTGCTCGACAAGATGACGGCGCCGCTCATCGTGTTCGGCCGCTCGATCGCGACGCTCAGCCTGTTACCGCTCGCCATCGTCTGGTTCGGGACGGGCGAGCTGACCAAGATCGTGCTGATCGGCTACGGCTGCTTCTGGGTGATGCTGTCCAACGTCATCGCCGGCGTGAAATACGTCGACCCGGTGCTCCTCAAGGCCGGCCGCGCCTATGGCGCCAGCGGGATCGAGCTGGCCCGCACCGTCGTGCTGCCGGCGGCGCTGCCGCGCATCTTCGCCGGTGCGCGCATGGCGCTCGGCGTCGGCTTCATGGTCATCGTCGGCGCGGAGATGATCGGCACCGTGGAAGGGCTCGGCGCGCTGATCATGGAGGCGCGCACCTTCTATCGCAGCGAGATCACCATCGTCGGCATGTTGATCATCGGCGTGCTCGGCTTCGCCATCTCCACCGGGCTGATGTGGCTGGAGCGCGCGCTCGTCCCCTGGGGCGACCCGCTCGCGGGCGTGCGGCGATGAAGCCCGGCCGCACCTCCGATATCCTCCTCGGTCTCGCCGGCGTCGCCATCGTCGTCGCCGGCTGGGAGCTTCTGGTGCGCGGCGGCGCGGTCGACCCCAAGCTGTTCCCGAGCCCCACCATGGCCTTCGCCGAGGCGGCCGAGCGGTTGTCGGCGGCGACAGTGGCGCAGCACACGCTGTGGAGCCTCTACCGCATCGTCGTCGGCTTCCTGCTCGGCGCGGTCGCGGGCACCGTCATCGGCATCGCGGCGGGCTGGTATCGCGGCATCGGGCTCGTCCTGCGGCCGATCATCGAGCTGTTGCGGCCGATCCCTCCGCTCGCCTGGATCCCGCTCGCGATCATCTGGTTCGGCCTCGGCGAGCCGTCCAAGTTCTTCATCATCTTCCTCGGCGCCTTCTTCCCCGTGGTGACGGCCGCATATGTCGGCATCACCTCGGTGGATCCGGTGCTGATCCGCGCGGCGCAAACGTTCGGCCTGCGCGGGCCGGGCCTGCTGCTGCGCGTCGGGCTGCCCGCCGCGGCGCCCGACCTTCTCACCGGTATTCGCATCGGCTGGGGGCTCGCCTTCGGCATCCTCGTCGCCGCCGAGCTGATCGCGGCCGACCGCGGCCTCGGCTTCATGATCATGAACGAGCGCAACACCACCGGATCGGTCGCCGTCATCGTCGTCGGCATCACGCTGATCGGGATCTTGAACCTCATCACCGACTGGGCGATCGCCGCCGCCAGCCAACGCTATATCGGCCGCTGGCACGGCCGCTGACATTGATTGATACAAGGGAGGCACCAATGAGATACAATCCAATCGCACGCACGGCCCTCGCGGCCGTCCTCGCCACCGGCCTCGCCGGCGCGGCCGCGGCACAGACCGCCGCGCCGGAGACCGACACCATCGCCATCTCCATCGGCGTCGACCTGCCGTTCCTGCCGCACATCGTGGCCAAGGAAAAAGGCTGGTTCGCGGACGCCGGTTTCAAGAACGTCGAGTTCAAGACGTTCATGTCCGGCAACATGGCGGGCGAGGGCCTGCTCGCCGACGAGATCCAGCTTTGGACCCCCGGCAACCTGCCGCCCATCTCCATGGCTCACAACGGCATTCCCGTGGTGGTGCTCGGCACCAACGCGGTGAGCCACGGGCTCGAAAAGATCGTCGTGCGCAACGACGCCGGCGTCGAGAAGCCCGAGGACCTCTACAATGTGACGCTGGGCCTTCTGACGAGCTCCACCTCCGGCGCGCTGCTCGGCAACGTCGCCAAGGCGTACGGGCTCGACATGGCCCGCATCAAGACCGTCAACCTCGCTCCGCCCGAGGCGATGGCCGCCATGAGCAATAACGAGATCCAGGGCATCATCTTCTGGGAGCCGTGGCCCTACCGTGCCACCACCGAGATGGACGGCAAGGTGGTCCACACCGGCACCGTCAGCCACTTCGCGGGCAACGACGGCGCCGAAGTGCCGGTGTCCAACAACCGCACCGTCTGGGTCGCCTCGCAGGATTGGGTGCGCAACAACCCCAACGCCACCCAGGCGCTCGTCGACGTGATGGTGAAGGCGCAGAACTACGTGAAGGACCCCGCCAATCAGGACGAGGTGCTGGCGATGTTCTCCAAGTTCCAGGATCAGCCGCTCGAGATGAACGCGGCGCTGATCGACAACTACACCTTCGATCCCACCATCGACGAAGCGTACGTGGAAGACATGAACGCCGTCGCCGAGTTCCTGGAGGCGACCAACCGCATCTCGGGCCGGATGGATCCGCTCAGCTTCACCTATTCCGCGCCGCTGGCGGCCGTCGACCCGGCGCTGGTCAAGGTCGAGGGCGAGTGGAAGCCCTGAAGCAGCATGGCTGAACCCGCGCTGGCCGTCGCCGTCATCGGCGCCGGCATCATCTCCGAGTACCATGTCGACGGGCTGGTCGCGGCCGGCGGCGCCACGGTCGCGGCCCTCGTCGGCCGCGACCAGGCCCGCACCAAGGCGCGGGCCGAGGCGCTCAATATCGCCCGCGCCGAGACGGACCTCGCCGCCGTGCTCGCCGATCCGGCGATCGACGCCGTCGTGATCGCGACGCCCGACGCGACGCACGAGGCCATCGCCATCGCGGCGCTGGAGGCGGGCAAGCCCGTGCTCCTGCAAAAGCCGATGGCGATGTCGAGCGTGGAGTGCCGCGCCATCGTCGCGGCGGCGGCGCGCACGGGCACGCGCCTCAGCGTCTCGTTCATGCACCGCTACTTCCCGGAGGTGTTCTGGCTGCGGGAAGAGCTCGCCTCCGGCCGCCTCGGCAAGGTCCACGGGATCCGCATGCGCAACGCGACGCCGGGGGCGGACTGGGCCGATTGGTTCTATGCGCCGGGCAGCGTCGCGGGCGGCGTCGTCATGCAGCTCGGCGTCCACGGCATCGACCTGGTGGAGCACATCTTCGGCCCCATCGAATCGGTGCAGGCGACGATGCGCACCCAGATGCCCGAGCGCCGCCTCGCCGACGGCCGCACCATCCATTCAACGCTGGAAGACACCGTGTTCGCCAACTACGTTCTCGCCGCCGGACCACTGGTGAGCCACGAGATGTCCTTCACCGAGCGTGGCGGCTGCGACCGCTTCCGCCTCGAGGTCTATACCGAGGCCGCCACCGTGTGGCTGCGCTCGCCGCGCGGGTCGGCCGCGATCCTCGCCCCGGACCTCACCGGCACCAAGGATTGGGTCGTCCCCGACCTCGCATCCGAGCCGCTGGGCGCCGCGCACCACCGCCACTGGATCGCCGTCGCCGGCGGCACGGAGGCACCCGACGATACCGCCGCGGCGGGCCTCTCGACGGTCCTCGTCGCCGAACACCTCTACGAGGCGGCGCAAAGCGGCGGCACCGTCGCGCTGCGGCGCGAGGCGGGCGCATGAGCGGCCCCCTCAAAATCGGCCTCCTCGGCGTCGAACACTACCACGCCAACTTCTGGGCCAAGGCGTTCGCCCAGTCCGAGGGCGTCACGCTCGCGGGCGTCTACGACCCCAAGGCGGCCGTCGCCGCGGCCTTCGCGGCCGAGCACGGCATTGCCGTGGCGCCCGATCCCGACGCGCTAGCGGCCGCCTGCGACGCCCTCGCCATCTGCGGCGCCACCTCCGATCACCTCGCCATGGTGGAGATCGCGGCCCGCCACGGCCGGCCGATCCTGTGCGAAAAGCCGATCGCCGCCAACTGGGCGGACGTGCGCGCCATCCGCGAGATTGTCGCGCGCACCGGCGTCCCCTTCATGCAGAGCTTCCCCAAGCGCTTCGATCCGATCAACGCGGAGCTCAAGGCGGTGCTGGACAGCGGCCGGCTGGGGCGCCTCACGCTGGCGCGCGTGCGGCACGGCCACAGCCACGGGCTGAGCGAGAGCTTCAAGGAGGCCTGGTTCGTCGATCCGGCCCGCTCCGGCGGCGGCACGCTGCTGGACGAGGGCGTCCATGCGGCCGACTTCCTGCGCTTTGCCTTCGGCGAGCCGGAAAGCGTCACCGCGACAACCTCGCATGCGGCGCTCGGCCTGCCGGTGGAGGACACCGCCGTCGCCACCTTCCGCTACGCGGGCGGGTTGATCGCGGAGGTCGCCACCGGCTGGTGCTTCGCCGGCGCCGACAACTCCATCGAGATCTACGGCACGGCGGGCACGCTCCTGTTGAGCGGTGTCGACCTTGCCTCGCGCGACTGCCGGGACAGGGACTTTCTGCGCGTGCTGACGCGCGCCGACGGGGCGGGCTGGGTCGCCTCGCCCACCGTGCCGCGTTTCAAGACGGGGATCTTCCACGAGCACGTCGTCTTCGCCTTCGTGGAGGCGCTCAAGGCGGGCGGACCGATGCCGGTGACGCTGGACGACGGCCAGCGCGCCTTCGCGATGATCGAGGCGGCCTACCGCGCCGCCGCCTCGGGCTGTCGCCAGGCGATCGGCTACGGCGGCCCGATCGGCTGAGGCCGGGCGGCTGCCCTCTCTTTATTGATGCGCCTGGCCGCTGTTTCGCGGCCACCCCCGGGCGAGGTCGGCGTCGCGCTATTTCATGGCTTTCGCCGCCGCCGCGTAGCCGCCGCCGGCGCCGTCGATGAAGTGGAAGTGCCCGTTGTCCTGAGTGGAGGGCACGATGCAGGTCATCAGCGCGGCGTCCTGCGAGACCATGCCGTAGCGCACCAGCTTGCGGCCCTCCGCGTCCGTCAGGTAGGCCCGGGCCCGCGCCGCGAGGTCTTTGCTGCAATCCACCGTGAGCAGGAGCGAATCGCCGAATTTCTTCGCGTCGGCGTTCCTGGCGGTGAACGATCGATAGGACTTAGGATCGAACGAGCCGACCTTCAGGTTGGTGGCGAATAGGAACCAACCCAAAAAATTATGCGCCGCGACGGCCAGGCGGCGGCGCCACAGCGGCCCGCCGGCCGACGCGAGCGCTTCGAGCCGATTGCCGGAGGAGACGATGGCGGCCGTCGGCCCCTCCGGCGGCACCGGGTGGTCGCCTTCGCCCAGAAGCGCCAGCAGCCCGCCGACCACCTTGCGGAACTCGGCCGTCGGCGCATCGAGCGGGCGCAGCACGATCGAGATCATCGTGCCGCGCCGCGATTTCAGCGGCTGCCAGCGGCACGACAGCCCCTTGAGGTCGGGTCGCGCGCCCGGTCCCAGCGGCTCGACGCCATACCGCCCAGCCTTCATTTCGGCCTCGGCGTAGGCGATGCCGCCGCCATCGAACATCGCGTAGGCGACGTGCTCGGTGGGCGTGAATAGCACGAGGCGCACATCGTAGCCGGCGCGCCGGATCTCGCCCATCGGCACCACGGCCGTGCGCAGCGTCAGCGCCAGGTCGTCGCGGACCCAGGCCGCGGTCTCGGCCAGGACGCGGGTGGCGACGGCCGTATCCGATGCCGGAAGCGCGAAGGCGCACCCGTCGCCGCCGAACATGAAGGCGAAGCGCCGGGTGCCCAACGCATTCATCATTGCTGATATTGCCGCCGCGCCGGCGATGTTGACCGCCTTGTAGCGCCCCTCGCCGATGGCGGCGGTGGATTGGACCACGTCGGTGAGCCCGATCACCCAGTCGTCCGGCAACGGCTGGAACATCGCGGGATCGAGAATCGCCTCGAATTCCACGCATCGCGGCAAGCCGGACAGCCGATCCATCGACGCACCTCCGCCGGCCCTCGCCATGCGCGAACGGCCGCGCCGGCAGCTTGGCAGGCTTCCCGCGACGCCGCCAATGAGCGTTGTGTGAATTGACGCCAAAGCCAGATGCAAATGCAACTCAGACTCGTTAACGTATTGAAACCATTGCCAAATTTTTTCTGACTGCTATATCGCATCGCATCGTAGAGGGGGGCGGCGCGCTGTGCGAAGACGTACAGGGCGCCGACGCGCGTGGTTGCCGCACGCCCTCGTTGAGTAGGAGAACGGCATGTCCCCCATCGCGATCGGCCTTTTGGCAATGGGCATGTCCCTCGACGCCTTCGTCGCGTCCCTGGGGCGTGGCGCGGGCATCGCGCGTCCCGGTTTCGGGCATGCGTTGCGCACCGGCGCGCTGTTCGGGCTGGTGGAGGCGACCACGCCCCTGATCGGCTGGGCGGTGGGGATCGTCGCGGCCAGCACCGTGGCGCTCGTCGACCATTGGGTGGCGTTCGGCCTGCTCTCGGCGGTCGGCGCCCGCATGGTGCTGCACTCGGTACGCCGCCGGGACGACGCCGAGGCGCGCCCTTCGTCCACCTCCGGCCTGGTGTTGACGGCGATCGGCACGTCCATCGACGCGATGGCGGTGGGCGTTTCGCTGGCCTTCCTCGAGGTCAACATCCTCGTGGTGGCTCTCGCCATCGGCACCGCCACACTCGCCATGACCACCACCGGCATCCTGGCCGGCGGCCTGCTGAGCCGCCGCTTCGGCCGTGTCGTGGAGATCATGGGCGGGGTGATGCTCATCGCCCTCGGCACC
>JAUIJH010000162.1 GCA_030431335.1 Alphaproteobacteria bacterium | reverse complement strand
GGTGCTGACCAAGCAGGACGACGGCACCTATTCCGGCGCGCGTTCCGAGCTGACGCAGGACGAAGCGACCGATCCGGAGTTCGTGCAGCAGGCGCTTCTGCCGATGTCGTCCGAGACGCACTCGGGCGAGGACGTCGCCGTCTACGCCAAGGGCCCCTTCGCCCACCTGTTCGACGGCACCATCGAGCAGAACTACATCTTCCACGTGATGAACCACGCGGCCTTCGGCGCCGACGCGCAGTAAGGTTCGCAAGCACCAACCGGGGTCCGCGTCAGTCCGCGGACCCCATCGTCTTCGACCGGCATCGACGAGCGAGGAGGGCTTGATGGATCGGCGCAATTTCCTGATGGCGGCCGCGGCGACGTTCGCGCTGCCGATGTTGCCCGCGCACGGCGTCGAAGGTCCGCTCAGAATGCGCGACCTCTACAACAAGGACCTCTCATTCTCGGACCTTGCGCTCGAGCTCGAGGGCAAGCGGATCACGGTGGCTGGGTTCATGGCCCCGCCGCTCAAGGCCGAATCGAAATTCTTCGTGTTGACCAAGCGGCCGATGGCCGTATGCCCGTTCTGCGAGGCGAGCGCGGATTGGCCGGCCGACATCATCGCCATCTACACCAAGCGCACCGTCGACGTGGTGCCGTTCAACGTGCGGATCCTGACGCGCGGCACACTGTCCCTCGGCGAATTTCGCGACGGCGAAACCGGCTTTTTGAGCCGCGTGCGCCTGCTCGACGGCAACTTCGAACGCGCCTGATGGGCCTTTCCCTCAACGTGCAGGACCTGCGCGTCACCGGCGCGCAGGGGCGCGAAATCCTCGCCATCGACGCGCTCTCGCTGGCGCCGGGGGGGAGCCTTGGCGTGCGCGGCCCCTCGGGCGCGGGCAAATCGACCCTTCTTTATGCGCTCGCCGGGCTGGTGCGCCGCGCGCGCGGCCGGATCCTGTGGGATGCGACCGACATGATCGCCCTGCGACCCGGAGCGCGCACCCGCTTTCGGCGTGAAACGATGGGCTTCGTGTTCCAGGACGCCTTGCTGTTCGAGGAGCTGAGCGCTGCCGCCAACGCATCGCTGGCGGCAAGCTATGCGGCCGGCGCGCGCCGCCGTGCCATTGCCGCGGGCGCGCGCGAGGAGCTGGAACGGCTCGGCGTTCCGTCCGGCGGACGGCGCGTGCGCACCTATTCGGGCGGCGAGCGTCAGCGCATCGCTCTCGCACGCGCGCTGAGCGGCGAGCCGAAGATCCTGCTTGCCGACGAGCCGACAGCCAGCCTCGACCGCACCATGAGCGAGGCGCTGGTCGCCGACCTCACCCGGCGGACGCGGCGCGAGGGCATCTCGCTCATCGCCGTCAGCCACGACGAGATGCTGCTCGGCGCCATGGATCGTGTCGTGACCATCAAGAACGGCGAGCTTGTCCCCGCATGATCATCCGTCCGCTGCTCGACCAATGGGAGGCCCTGCCGCCGCTGGCGCAGGATGGCGCGCTCCTGGCGATCCTGCTGGTGCCGGCGATCGCCATCGGGCTCGTCACCTTGTGGGGTTATCGCCCGTTCGCGCTGGTGGGCGCGATGCTGTGGCGCTTCCGGGTCACCAATCTCCTGTTCGTGCTCCTGATCGCCTGCTCGGTGGGCATCGGCGTCGGCCTCATCGCCCAGGAGCGCGGGCTGCGGCAGGGAACGGCGCATGCGGCCGAAAAGTTCGACCTCATCGTCGCCGCGCCGGGCAGCGAGGTGACCATGATGCTCGCCGCCGTCTATCTGCAGCCGACCGACGCGCCGCTCCTGTCCGCCGCGGTCTACGAGGAGGTGGCCAACGATCCGCGCGTTTCCATCGCCGCGCCCATCGCCTTCGGCGACAGCGTGGACGGTGCGCCTGTGGTTGGAACGTCGCCGCAATTCGTGGGCTATCTGTCGGGGGCGCTGGCCGAGGGGCGCGTGTTCGCGGCCGAGCGGGAAGCGGTGGTCGGGTCCCGCGTCGATCTCGCTGTGGGCGAGCATTTCGAGCCGGCCCACGGTGTCGGCGATGCGGCGGACGAGCACGCCCACGAGGAGGCCGAATTCCATATCGTCGGACGCATGGCGCCCACCGGCAGCCCCTGGGACCGCGCGGTGCTGGTGCCGGTGGAGGCCGTGTGGGAGGTGCACGGCCTTGCGCCGGGGCACGGGCCGGACTGGGACGGAACGGTCGGGCCGCCCTACGAGAGCGCGTACTTCCCCGGCACCCCGGCCATTCTGGTGCGGGCGGAGGAGCTGTGGGCCAACTACGCGCTGCGCTCCGAATACACCCGCGAGGATGCCATGGCCTTCTTCCCAGGCGCGGTGCTGGCGCAGCTGCACGGGCTGCTCGGCGACGTGCGGCAGGTGATGTCGCTGATGGCGATCGTCACCGAAGTGCTGGTGACGGCGGGCGTGCTGACGGGCCTCGTGGTGCTGACGCGGCTCTACGGGCAGCGCCTGGCGCTGTTGCGTGCGCTGGGCGCGCCGGGGCGTTTCGTGTTCGCGGTGGTCTGGTCGTACGCGGCGGTGCTGATCGCCACCGGGGCGTTGCTCGGGCTTGCCTTGGGCATCGGCGCCAGCGCGGCGCTGTCCCAGGTGGTGAGCGCGCGCACCGACATCGCGATCGAGGCGACGCTGGGCTGGCCGGAGCTGCATCTCGTTGCCGCCTTCGTCAGCCTGACCATCGTCCTCGCCATGATCCCCGCCGGCGCGGCGCTGACGCGTGAGGTGATCGCGGATCTGCGCGGCTGAGCGGCGCGCCGCGCGCTACCGCCCCCCGAGGGCGAGGTGCGCCTGCACGCGCGCCAAAGTCTCGGGCGCCTGCCAGTCGAGCGGCCCTGCGACACGCTCCTGCACGGCGCCGCTCCCATCCAGAAACAGCGTCGTCGGATATCCGGTGACGCCATAGACGAGCCCCGGGTTGCCGCCGGACACCTTATAGGTGCGCATCGGCGCGTCGAGATCGTCGGCCAGGAACGCCGCGACCTTTGCAAAGGGCGCCTTGTCCACCGAGACGACGATGATGCGCCGGGCAAGCGCCGGATTTTCGTGCAGGAACGCCGCGAGGCGGGGGAGTTCGACCCGGCAGGGGGCGCACCAGGTGGCCCAAAGGTGCACGAGGGCCGGTTCGCCGCCGGCGAGCGCCGCGACGGTCCGCTCGGCTCCGGCCGCGTCGACGACGCGCAGCGGCTCGCCGCCCCATGCCGGCACCGCGCTCGCCGCCAGGAGGCCGAGGACGCCGCGCCGCGTGAACCCCATCGCGTCAGGCGTCCGCCGGCACGTTCTCGTCGAACGGCTTCACCTGGTGGATCCGAGCCGCCATGAAGGCATCGGCCACATGCGTCAGCGGCAGCAGGTCGACATCGCTCGCGCCGCGCCGCACCAGGTCGACGAAATGGCGATAAAGCGCGGGGTATTCCTCCTCCGGCGCGTCGACCAGCGGCTGGCCGTCCAGGAAGAGCTGGGCCCCGCCCTTGGCCAGGCGGTAGGTGCCGGCTTCCGTCTCGGCCACGATATCCCAGGTGGGCGGGTCGGGCTGGTCGAAGTCGAAGGTGCAGGCGATGGGCACGCCGGCGGTGTCCTGGAAGGCGAGCTCGGCGCGGATCGGCTGGTGGCAGTTCTGCGGCACGAAGAGATCGGAGGCCGTCAGGTGGAAGGGGTTCGGCAGAGCATGCGTCATCACCGAGAAGGCGTTGATGCCGGGATCGAACACGCCAAAGCCGCCCGGCTCCCAAATCCACGTCTGGCCGGGATGATAGACGCGCACGTCCTCTCTCCAATTCACGGTGACGCTGTCGAGGCGCGTCGCCCTGAGCCGCTCGGCGAACGTTTCCACGGCCGGGGCGTAGCGCGAATGCCAGCTCGCCAGCAGCGTGACGCCGGCACGCTCGGCATCGGCGCGCAGGATCTCCACCTCGGCGACCGTCAGGCCGGGGGGCTTTTCCAGGAACACGTGGCGGCCGGCCCGCAGGGCCTCGCGCGCCATCGGGAAGCGCGGGCTCGGGGGCACGCACAGCACCACCGCCTCGATATCGGCCGCACCCTCGAGCATGGCGGCGAGGTCGGGGAAATTGGGCACGCCATCGACCTTGGCGTGGCGGCTTGCGGCAGCGGCCAGCGTCAGGTCCGGATTGGCGGCGATGGCCGGCACGTGCTGCTTGAGGGCGATGGCGCCGATCCCGACGAGGCCGAGTTTCATGTCATCTGCTCACATTGTTCGAGCGCTGGTTAGCGTGCCGCGAGGCGAATGCAAAGAGGCGGTGCGCGGTGCCGGCTCTCGCCGCCGCTACCGAGATCGGGGACGGGACCGCAGCCCTTGTCACCCGGCAATGGCGGCTGGATCCGGTCGGCCGCGCAGGGAGAGCCGCCCCATTCGACGCGCCGCGGCCCGGCCATCGCCACGTCGGGCTCGCGCTGGGGAGTCTCGCTTGCCTCGCGCCACCTCGCCGCATATGCCTATCGCGGCGCAGCGGTTAGACCTGCCTGAGCCTGGGGGCCGCCGCCGGACGGCGCGAGCGTGGCGGCAGCAGTGACCGCCGTGGCGGGGCAGCCCCACTGACGGGAGAGCTGGCGAGTGCGGCAAGCAAACGTCGACCGATCGCCCCATTGCTATCGCGCGACCGGCACGGGAGCGAGAGCGCGCCCGTTGGCCGGCGCGCCGCTCGGCCGATGAACCGATCGTCGGTGCCCACGGTCGCGCCACGGCCGGTGGCCGCCGCCAGCGGCCGGGACCGGCTCAAGGCGCGCGCGCGGGTGTGGCTCAGCGTGGGGGTGGCCGCGCTGGCGTTCCTGGCGCTTGCCGGCGCGCTGTCATCGGGCCTCGGACTGGTGGATATGGCCCGCTGGGCGGCGTCGCAGCAGCGCGCCTTCCACAACATGGTGAGCAAGCTCCTGTCGCTGGACAGCGGCGGCTACGCGGCCTCCTTCGCGCTGATCGGCGCGTGCCTCGCCTACGGCTTTCTCCATGCCGCCATTCCCGGACACGGCAAGTTTCTCATCGCCGGAGCGGGGATCGCCAGCCGGATGAGCGCGTTGCGGCTGGTCGGCCTGTCGCTGCTGGCGAGCCTCGCCCAGGCGCTCACGGCCATCGTGCTCGTCTATGGCAGCTTCTCGCTGCTGCACATCACGGCAGGGTGGGCGATGGCGGCGACCGACAACGTGCTGGTGCCGGCCAGCTACGTCGCCATTGCCGCAATCTCCATCGTCCTCATCCGCCGCGCCCTCAAAGGCTTCGGCGCCCTGACGGCGAGCGGCGACGGCCATGCCCACAGTCATGATCACGGCCACGATCACAGCCATGACGACGCGGGCTGCGACCACCGCCATGCGCCCACGCTGGAGGAGGTCGACGCGCTGCGCTCCTGGCGCGATGCGGCGATGCTCGTCGCCGGCATCGGGTTGCGGCCCTGCACGGGGGCGGTGTTCGTGCTGGTGGCGGCCTGGCGGATCGGCCTGTTGTGGGTCGGCGCAGGGGCCGCGGTCGCCATGGGCCTCGGCACGGGCGCCTTCATCAGCCTGGTGGCGCTGTCGGCGGCCAGCGCGCGGGGGGCGACGTTGTTCGCGGCCGGCGCCTCGCGGGCGCGCTTCCTCATCCCCTTGCTGCAGCTTGTGGCGGGCCTGGCGATCCTTCTGATCGCGTTGGCGTTTTTGATTGCAAGCTTCCTACCGGGCTAACGGATCGTTTGGGCTAAGTTCAGTCAAAGCAGTAAATTGAGACTGAATCCGGAACGTCGCCCCTTGCCCGAGGTTGTTGTCGTGTAGGTATTCGGAGTTCACGAATGAGCGGGCAAACTGAAGTGTCGAGAGAAATCTCGCAGAAAGAGCCGGCCGCAGCGTGTGGCGAGGACGGATCGGCGGGCGCGAGTGAGCCGGTGGGACCCACCGGCGCGGGGCCGTTGAGCCATGATCTGGTCGACGCGATCCTGCTGCAGGACACGCAGCACTCGGTGTCGCGGCGCGATCTCCTGTTCGCCGCGCGCCTTCTGGAGCTGCAAGGCGCCATCTTCCTGTCGACGCCGGACCTTGTGAAGGCCATTCGCGAGGCCCTGCGCACGGGTGACAGCGACGACCGCGTCGAGCGCGACATCCGCGCGCTCGTCGAGACGCTGCAACTGGCTGGCCGGCCGACCGCCGCGAACGGGCTGCTGACCACCTTGCGCACCGCCGCCTGAAAGGGTGTCCGAGGCTCGCCGACGAGGCGAGCCGCGCCCCGCAGCGGCCTCCTTACCCGAGGCGACTGACAGAGCGATCCAACGCCACCGGCAGGCGGCCCGTCCCGATCTTGGGCGGCGGCGGCTTGCCAGGTGCGACGTCGGCTGCCTGCGCCTCGCCCTCCAAAAAGGCATTGGCATCGAAATCCGCCGGCGCGTCCGTCAACAAGTGCAGCGCCAGCCGGCGTGCGGCGCAGGCCGATGCCACGCTGGTGCCGCTGAGCGCCACCGCCGAACCGTTCGCCGCGCCCGCCCCCAGGAGGCCGAAATGGACGGCCCCGTCGTCACACGGCGTGGCGAGTGTGGGGTTCGCGCGCCCGGTGTCCGGATCGAGCGATCCGCTGAGCCCCGTCGACGAATAGGCCGCGGGCTTGCCGTCCGTCAGGCGGTAGCCGGCAACGGCCACGATGTCGTTCGACACGGCCGTGGCGTTGATGGTGCCGTGCCGGCGCAGCACGGGCGACGTTTCGAGGTCGCCCTGCGCGGGGTCGTAGGGGTAGGCGAAGGTGTCCCGCACGCGCCCGTTGTCCAGGTACCGGCGATAGTCCTCCCGCTCGAAGCGCGGGCGCAGGCCCGTCGCCGCCCGCGGTAGCAGCGACTGATCCGTCTGCACGTTGAGGTACACCCGCATCGGCGATCCCGACACATTGCGCACCTGGATCGACCAGGCTCCCATCGGCCCCGTCACCAGCGGCGCGCTGTAGCGCACGGGCGCGGCGCTGCACAGGATGTAGCCGAAGCGGTATTGCGAGCTCGCCACATCGATCGAGACGAGGCTGTAGAGCCGCGCATAGTCGCCGATACGGCGATGCTGGGCGTTGCGCCCCGAGGTAAAGGGGGCGCGCGGACAGCCCGGCGGCGTGACGGCGATCTCGATCGGCGGGTCTATGGCGTCTCTGCCCGCCTGCTGGGGATTGGCCAGTGGTTCGGTCCAGATCTCCAGGAAGTTGGCCGACTGGTCCTCCGGCGGCGTCTGCCAGGCGATCTCCATGGTGTCCGCCAGATCGAAAAGGGCGGTGCCCTGTTCCAGATTGTCGTTGCCGACGGGGATGACCAGGTGGATTTCGCGCCGGTTGCAGCGTCGCCGCTCGGCGTTGATGGCGCGGAACACGAGGTTGAAGAAGTCGAGCCCGTCCTTCAGCCCGGCGTTCTTGCCGAACGACAGGTTGATGACGACCGGGAAGCCTTCCGGCATACCCTCCGGCACCGACAACGCGCTCTTGGTCCAGATGGCGTCGGCGAGGTCGGCGATCCGCTTGATGGCGAGCAGCGCGAAGAAATCGAGGAACTCGCCGGAGAGGCCGATCGTCGCCCGGTTGGGCAGGTTGACGGCCATGATCTTGAGCCGGCGCAACGTGGCTGGGTCGGCGCGCGCCGGATCGAGGCCGGCGGCCGTATCCAGGACGTGGGTGCCGTGGGAGGTCCGCCCGGACAGCTCGCGATGACCGTCCGGATGGTGGAAATCGACCAGGCCGGCCGCGCGGTTGAACTCGTCCTCCCGCAGATACCCGGTGCGGCCGCCGACGCTGTGGCTGTCGAGCAGCGTGTCGATCTCGTCCCGATAGAGCTCGGTGCCGAATGGCAGGTTGTCGTCCGGATCGGGACGCGGACGGAGACCGTTCTGCTGCCATGAAGCGAGGATGCGGGTGTTGCCGCCACCGTCGCGGAAGCGCGAATTGCCGAGCCCGATGCCGCTGTCGATGACGCCGACGACGACGCTATCGGCTTCGATCGCGGGGAGCCGCTCGAGATCGATCTTCGAGGGCTGCGTCGGATCGAACGTGCCGTTCACGGCAAAGCCCGGCACGGGCACGAATTTGGGGGGATAGGTGGTCCAGATATCGTCCGAGTCGGGCGGCGGGTCCGTGGGGTCCGACCGGCCGTAGGGGGTGATGAAGGCGCGAAGCCAACCGGTCAGCGCATCGCCGGTGACACCGAGCGAGTACGAGGCGTTCGGGTCGAACGGTTTGCCGTCGTCCCACGAACGGATCGACTGCGCGGGGCGGATGGCATGCCAGAAATCGACGTAGGGCGGGATCTGCTTGTTGGAGTTGTCCTGCCAGTCGTGCTGCCTGCAACGCATTGGCCACCCCCGCCTATTGCCATTCGGCCTGGGCCGCCTGCCACAAACTCTCCACGATGGGCTCGTTCGCGACGGCGCGCAGCGGCCTCTTGGGCAGGTGGGGGGCGACGGCCGACAGCAGGAAATCGTCCGTTTCGGCCATGACGGTATCGCCGAACGTCACCTCGCGGACCTTCTCCTCGCTGGCGGCCGCGACGATTGCCTCCGCGATGGCGCAGCCCAGCAGCGCGCCGCCCATCGAATCGACCGGATAGTGGACGCCGGCGACGGTCCGGTTCACCGCGATCCGGTGCGCCAGGCGAAACGGCATCGCCGCGTTCTCGATGCCGTGCCGGGCATCGCTGTCGGCCATCAGCCGGTGCAGCACGGCGGCGATGGCGAACGCTTCCGTCGCATGGCCGGAGGGGAAGCTGGAGTGGCAGGGCGTCTGGATGATCGGCTGGATTTCGGGCGCGAGCTCGATGGGCCGGCCGACCCAGCACCAGTACTTCACCTGCGCTTCCACCAGCGTCGTGACCGTCTGCACCGCGGAAAGGAATTCCAGCGTCGCTTCGCGCTTGCGCGAGTCGAGAAAGGCGATGGCGCCGAAGAACGACAACAGGTCCGACATCTGGACCAGGATCTCGGCGCTGCGGTCGATGCGCAGGTCGGCATAGTTCCGGACGAGCTGCAACTGGTGCTTGATGAACTCGGGCGTCGGGCGCGTCGCGGCGAAGACGGTGTGCCGGCCCACGGTCACCGATGCTTTCCCGGCTCCGTCGGACGCCACCTTGAACAGCCCCGCCAGCGCGCTGGTGAGCATCCCGGTGCGCCACGTCCCGTCCAGATAGCTGGCATCGGTGGGTTCGGGCGGATAGGGGAGCGTATTGGGATCGAAGACCGGCTGCCCCGCGATCGCCTCTTGCGTGATCGTCAACGCGTGGGTCAGCAGTGGCGACCCCCCGCCGCCGGCATGGGCCGATTGCTCGTGTCCGCCGCCGTGGCCTCCACCGTGACCACCGCCGTGACCGCCACCATGGCCACCGCCGTGCCCTCCACCGTGGCCGCCGCCGTGACCCCCTCCGTGGCCTCCTCCTAATTGGAGCATATAACCTGTCCTCCTAAAAATTTGAAAATAAAAGTAATCTAACCGTCTGATTTGACTGCTACACAAGTCAAGCCCTGACAGACTCTTTTGACGATACGCTGACATTTTCGTAGTGTCGAAACCGCTGCGCCTGACCGTTGCGGTCGTGGGTGGCCCGCAACGCCGTCGCCGACGGATTCTTGTAAGTTACGCATCCGGTTATTTTTCGATTGGAATAGACGTATGGAGAATCCGCAAGATTCGCCGGTTTCTATATCCTTGTTCGGACAGCTGGCCGTAACGGCGCCGGATGGTACTGACCTTTTGCCCAAGAGCGCGAAGGCGCGGGGCCTGATCGGATTGTTGGCATCGGCGCGGGACTACCGAAGAAGCCGCTCCTGGATCAAGGATAGACTGTGGAGCGATCGCGGGGCGGACCAGGCCGCCGGCAGCCTGCGCCAGTCGCTGCACGAGATCCGCCTTGCGTTGGGGGTGTGGGCGGACATCCTCGTGTCCGACCGCTCCACCGTCTGGCTCGACGGCGACAGGATCGTCGTTCCCGAGCCGGGGGAGGGGCCGCCCTCGAAGATCGAGTTCCTGCAGGGGCTCGACGTCAAGGATCGCGCGTTCGACGCATGGCTGGGCGAAATGCGCGCCCACTTCACGGCGCCGCGCACCGCGAGCTCGGCGCCCCGTACGCTCGTAAGGCCGGCGAAAAAGATCCTCTCGGGGCTGGGGGGCGCGCCGGATCGGCCCGAGCGCCTCACGGTGGCGCTGATGGGCGCGGGGGAGGGCGGCGCCGAAGAAAAGCTCCTGGAGACGTTGTTCATCGACGTCGCGGGGCACTCGCTGCGCGAGGTCTTCGACGTCGAGATCGTGTCGGGATTGTCCCGCCTGTGGGCCGGCGCGATACCGCCGCCGGGCACCCTCATCGTCATTGCCCGCGCCTATGTCGCGGCGCCCGACCGGTATGGCCTGCGCGTCAGTCTCGAAGAGACCGGGAGCCTGCGTTCGTTCTGGGTGGACAGGCTCGATGTCGCCAAGCCGCTGGCGGCGATCGCCGACAACGTGCCGTGTCTCGCCTTGGCGCACCGGCTGACCCGCGCCGTGTCCGAGGTGCTTGCGACGGGCCAGCTCTCGCGGCAGCGCGATCGCGATAGCGAGGGCGAGGCGCTATGGCTCGGCGCGTCGGCTTTCCGCAAGATGTTCACCATGCGCCACAGCGAACTGGGCGAGGCAGAGAAGCTGCTCTCGAGGGCGATCGCGCTTTCGCCGCGGGGGCTCTTCTTCGCATGGCGGGCGCAATTGGCGGCGATCCAGTTCATCGAGCTCCAGGCGGGTGACCGCGAAGGGCTGCGCGAGGCGTCCCAGCAGGATTCGGCCTACGCGCTGGAAAGCGAGCCGTTGAACTCCAACGTCCTCGCCGCCGTGGCGAATGCGCAGCTCGTGCTGGAAAACGATGTCGAGCAAAGCGGCTTCCTGGCGCGCCAGGCGGTGGCGGCGAACAGGGCGAACCCCCTCGCATGGTGGGCCTGGGCCAACGCGACGCTCTATGGCGGCGAGCCAGAAGCCGCCTATGCGGCGGCCATCACCGCGCAGCACCTGGCGGAGCGGTCGACATTGAAATTCTGGGCCGATTTTCAGCGCTGCCTGACGGCGGCCATCACCGGGCGGACCGAGGAGGCCATCCGGTTCGGGTCGATGGCGAGCACGTTGGCGCCGAGCTTCCGGCCCCCGCTGCGCTACCTTCTGGCGCTCCACGCGCAGTCGAACGATTTCGAGGCGGCGCGCCGTGCGGCGGCACGGCTCGGGGCGATAGAGGCGGACTTTTCCGCCGAGCGGCTGCTCAACGACCCATCCTACCCGGCCTCGCTGATGCGCCGCGCCAACCTGATCACGCCCGAGCTGATCAAGCCGCTGCGGGGATAGCCTCGCGCTTCGGGTCGGCTTCCTGCGGCAAGTGCCCAACCCCGAACACGTCTCCCGTCGCCCTCCTGCCGGCGGGCTACGTCGTGAGGATCGCTTCGGCGAGGGCTTTCGCGCGTGTCAGCAGGCTTGGCAGCTCGATGTATTCGTCCTGGCTGTGGTAGTTGCCGCCGATCGGGCCGACGCCGCAAAGGGTTGCCGCGCCGGTCGCCGCGGCAAAGCCCGAATCCGCGGCGCCGTTGGTCAACTCGCCGTCCACGGCAATGCCGAGGTGGCGCGAGGCCTCGCGATAGCGATCGAACAGCGCGCTCGACCGCTCGGTCGGGTGGAGGGGCGGGAACTCGCCATAGATGTTGAGCGAGGCGCTGGTGCATTCGACCGTGCAGCGGTCCGTGATGTCCTGCAGCGCGGCGACGAGCGGGTCGCGATCGGCGGGCTCGAGATAGCGCAGGTCGAGCGAGGCAATCGCGTTGGGCGCGACCGTGTTGACGGACTGGCCGCCGCTGATCAGGCCGACATTGATGGAGATCGCGCGGTCGAGGTCCGTCAGCCCGTGCAACGCGACCACCTTGCGGGCCATCTCCTCGATGGCGCTCGCACCGTTGCGGAAATCGACGCCGGAGTGGGCGGCGCGGCCCTCCACCTCGATGCGCGCGAAGATACAGCCGCGGCGGGCCGTCACCACGTTGCCGTTGGCCCGCCCGGGCTCGGCGTTGAAGACGCAGCGCGCCTGTTCGGCCTCGCGGCGGATAAAGTCGCCGGATGCGGGGGAGGCGATCTCCTCGTCCCCCGTGAAGAGGGCGACGAGGGGCGCGGGCGCCCCGCCGGCGCGCGCGAAGGCCGCGGCGACGAAGCAGTTCATCACCACGCCGGACTTCATGTCGGCGACGCCCGGCCCGAACGCCCGCCCATCCGCGATGGTGAAGGGGCGCCTGGTGGCCTCGCCGTCGGGAAACACGGTGTCGAGGTGGCCCATCAGCAGCGTGTTGGCATTGCCGCCGGCCGTTCCCGGAATCCTGGCACGCACGATGTTGCCGTGCTCGGGCAACTCGATGGTCTCGCAGGCGATCCCCTCGCGCTCCAGGAACGCCCTGACGGTCGCCGCCGCCGCGTCGACGCCAGCCTTGGAGTAGGAGCCGCTGTCGATATTGACGAGGGTGCGCAACAGCTCGACCATCGCGTCGTGCTGGCTATCGAGCCAGCGCAAGACGCGCTCACGGCGGTCGGCTGCCGTGTCGTCTCCATTCCTCACGGTTCGGTCCTTGTCGGTTGGCGAGCGCCCGATGCGCCGCGTTTCGCGCCGAGGGCATGCGTCGGGGAGGCAGATCCCCCGCTCGAAATCAGCAACAGCGCGTCGGGCTCATGGTGAAGGGGTTCGGCCTGCCGCCGGGCGCGCGGGTTCCGTGCATCGGGTCGCACTTGCAACCCAACGCCGAATACAGAAGTATTCCGCCCTCTGCGTCCATCGTCGGCAAACTCGTGCTCCGCGTCGTCGAGGCACATTCCGTCCGAGGTTCTCGAACGCTCGGCATAGCCGCGTCCCTTGTTTGATTAACCTATCACAATGCGATACACCATCGCATACTGTGAGATAGTGAACCGGAGAATAGTGGGTGTCAAACTCCGCCGCTGATGCTCGGGCCCCTGTGAAAAAGCCGTCGCCCGGGGTTCCCACCGTTCGGTCCGTCGAAAAGGCGTTCCTGGTCCTCGAAGCCTTCACGAACCGCGAACGCTACCTCAGCCTCGGCACCATCGCCGAGGTCACCGGGCTCGACAAAAGCGCGGTGCAGCGTCTGACCCGAACGCTGATCGGACTC
>JAUIJH010000161.1 GCA_030431335.1 Alphaproteobacteria bacterium | reverse complement strand
TCCGCCGGAAGCTGGATGATCGGCCGCCCGCACGCCTCGAAATTGTACATGTAGTGGCGCTCGAAGGCGGCCCGCGTCCACGCCGCCGACACCGCCGCGAACTCGGCGTCCTCGCGGTAACGCCCGATCCGCTCGGCGCGTTCGGCGCGGAACTCGGCGATGGGGTCCTTGGCATCGGTCACGGGGCAACTCCGGTGGATTGGGTCACGAAGGCGGCGAGGGCGCCCTCGTCCGGCGGGGCGGGAAATTCGGCGGCGAGCCGGCTCACATCGATGGCCGGCAGGGTGCGGCGCGGCGCGTCCTCGGCAAAGCGCACGGTCGCACCTGCCGCCGCAAGCCAGCCCGCCACCTCGCCGTGGGTCACGCGCGCGCCGCTCGCCACGTTGTAGAGCCGGTGCCGGCCGCTGAGCGCGATATCGGCGAGCGCCTGCGCGGCCCGCTCCACCGCCACATAGTCCTTGGCCGAGAGCGGATCCTCGCCGATGGTGACGGTCTCGCCGCGCCGCGCCGCCGCCAGGATCGCGCCGAGAAAGGTGTTTTCGCTCATCCCCGTGCCGAACACGTTGGACAGCCGCGCCACCCGTGCCGACGGGCTGGCGTGGCCGAGCACCAGCGCCTCGCCGGTGAGCTTCGACAGGTCGTAGAGCGCATCCGCGCTCGGGCGCACCGCGATCGCCCGGTCCTCGCCCCACGGTCCCGTCGCCGCGTCCGAACCGTAGACGCGCGTGGAGGAGAGGGCGAGGAAGGACGACCATTCGCTGCCGTGGAGGATCTCGCCGAGCAGGCGCGCGTTGGCCTCGACCGTGTCGACCGGCCGGGCGCGGAAATCGCCGGTGAGGCCGATGGCGTAGACCACGTGGCCGAGGGGGCGCGCGCGGTGGCGGGCGGCGGCGAGGTCGTCCCGCGTCGGGCACCATACCTTGGCGCCCCGCGCGGCGAGCGCGGCCGCGACATGCCGGCCGACGAAGCCGGTGCCGCCGAAGATGGTGGCGGTCAGGTCCGCCATTTGCGGAAGACCAGCGGGTTGCCGCTCGACACCGAATAGGGCGCCACCTCGCCGCGCACCAGGGACAGGGCGCCGATCACCGCCCCCCGCCGGACGATGGCGCCGTCGAGCAGCACCGTGCCGGCGCCGATCCACACGTCGTCCTCCACCACGATGCCGCCGCGCGAGGGTTGGAAGCGCTGCTCGCGGATCAGGCGGTCTTTTTCGGCGAAGGCATGGTTGGTCGCGGCGAACACGCAGTTGGCCGCCACGGCGCAATCCTCGCCGATCACGACGCCGTTGCCGCTATAGATGACGCAGCCCGAATTGATCGTGGTGCGTGCGCCGATGACGACGTCGCCCGTGCCGCCGGCCGGCTTGATCTTGACGAAGCTGTCGATCACCGCGCCCGCGCCGATGGTGACGGAGGTGCCGCGCACGCTGGGCTCGATATCGGCGAGCGGCGAGATTTGCGCGGTGGGGTCGACCACGATCGCCATCGTCACACCTCGCTCATCTGGGGCACGGCGATCCACAGCCGCGCGCCCCACGCGCGCGCCGGCGCCAGCGCATCGGCGAGCTCCCCCGCGATATTCCACGGCAGGATGACGATCTCGTCGGGCCGCTCCGCCAAGAGCGCCGCCCGGCTGACGATGGGGATCCGGCTGCCAGGCAGGTAGCGGCCCACCTTGCCGGGGCTCTCGTCGGCCACCATGGCGAGCAAGTCGCCGCGAACGCCGGCGAAGTTGAGGAGCGTGTTGCCCTTGGCGGCCGCGCCGTAGGCGGCCACGCGCCGCCCCTCCGCCTTGGCCGCGAGGAGGTGGGCGAGGAAGGCGTCCTTGATCGCCTCCGCGCGCGGCTGGAACCGGTCGTAGATGGCTCCGTCCGTCAACCCGGCGGCGGCCTCGGCGGCCAGCACCCGCTGCGGCGCGTCCGTGCGCGGGCGGCCGGCGCCCTGGTGGGCCGCCCACACGCGCAGCGAGCCGCCGTGGGTGGGTAGCTCGGCAACGTCGATCACCTCGAGCCCCGCGCCGGCCAGCAGCCGGCACACCACGCCGAGCGACAGGTACGAATAGTGCTCGTGATAGATGGTGTCGAACTGGGCGCCCTCGATCAGCCGCAACAGGTGCTGAAACTCGAAGCTCGCCACCCCCTGCGGCTTGAGGAGCGCGGCGAAGCCGGCGGCGAAGTCGCGGATGTCGGGCACGTGGGCGAGCACGTTGTTGGCGACGATGAGGTCCGCTTGTCGACCTTGCGCGGCGAGCGCCTCGCCCAGGGCCTTGCCGAAGAAGGCCTCGACGATCTCGATGCCGCGACCGCGCGCCGCAGCCGCCGTGCTCGCCGTCGGCTCGATGCCGAGGCATGGGATGCCGCGCGCCTTGACGAATTGCAGGAGGTAGCCGTCGTTGGCGGCCACCTCGACCACATGGTGCGCCGGCGTCAGCGCGAGGCGGTCCACGGCCTCGTCCACGAAGGTGCGCGCGTGGGCGACCCAGGACGAGGAGGTGGCGCTGAAATAGCCGTAGTCGGCGGCGAACAGGGCGTCGGCCTCGGCGAAATCCTCCGTCTGCACCAGGAAGCAGCGGTCGCACACCTTCACCCGCAGCGGATACCAGCGCTCCGGCCGGTCGAGCGCGTCGGCGTCGAGATAGGCGTTGGACGGCGGCGCGGTGCCGAGATCGAGGAAGGTGCGCGTCACCGGCGCATCGCACAGACGGCACTTCATGGCGCGATCTCCATGGCGGCAAAGCCGGGGCCGAACGCCGGCAGCGCGGCATCGCGCGCCGAAAGCGCCGCAGCCGGTGCCGGCCAGGCGATGGCGAGCGCCGGCGAGGCGTGGTGCAGCCCGTCCTCCGCCTCCGGCGCGTAGGCGGCGCTGTGCAGGTAGAGGAGTTCGCAATCGGCGCTCAGCGTCTGAAAGCCGTGCGCGCAACCCTCGGGGACGAGGAGCGCCAGGTGGTTGTCGGCGCTGAGTTCGGCGGCCGCCCAGCGCCCGAAGGTGGGCGAGCCGGCGCGCAGATCCACCGCCACATCGAACACGCGCCCCTTGAGGCACTGGACCAGCTTGGCCTCCGCGTGGGGCGGGCGCTGGAAGTGGAGGCCCCGCACCGTGTGGATCTCGCGCGTCAGCGTGCGGTTGATCTGCACCGGCGGGCCGGGAAAGGCGGACAGCTCGCTGGCGCAGTAGAGCCGATCGAGGAAGCCGCGCGCATCGCCCACCGGCTTGCGCTCGACGAGGACCGCGCCGGCGATCTCAGTGGGTGAAATTGTGAAGCGCGGCATCATCGGTCTCGTAGCGGGCGATCTGTTCGGCGGTACGCTCGGCCATGTCGGCGCCCTGGTGCCAATCGCGATACCATTCGGCGGTGTGGCGCAAGGTTTCCTCGAAATCCCAGACGGGGCGCCATCCGAGCGCCGTGCGCGCCTTGGTGCTGTCGAGGCGCAGGATGCCCGCCTCGTGCCGCTCCGGCGGCGTGTCCGCCAGCTCCACGGACGCATCCTCGCCCCACACGGCGGCGAAGCGACGGGCGAGCGCCGCCACCGGCGCCTCGCCGCCCGGCTCGGGTCCGAAATTCCACGCCTCGGCGGCCCCGTCATCGCCCGCAAAAAGGCGCTCGGCGAGGGCGAGATAGCCCGAAAGCGGGTCCAGCACATGCTGAAACGGGCGGATCGCGCCCGGATAGCGCAGGCTCACCGGGGTGCCGGCGGCAAAGGCGCGCACGCAATCGGGCACCAGCCGGTCGCGCGCGAAATCGCCGCCGCCGATCACGTTGCCGGCCCGCGCCGTGGCGATGCGAGCCGCGCCCGGCCGGCACGCCCGCAGCGAACTCGTGACCAGCTCCGCGCACGCCTTGGAGCTGGCGTAGGGGTCGCGCCCGCCGAGCTGGTCCGGCTCGCGATAAGGGTGCGGCCACTCGCGATTTTCGTACACCTTGTCCGTGGTCACCACCACGATGGCGCGGGTCGCTGGCACCTGGGTCGCCGCGTCCAGCAGGTGGACCGTGCCCATCACGTTGGTGGCGAAGGTGTCCGCGGGCCGGTCGTAGCCCTCCGCCACAAGCGGCTGCGCGGCGAGGTGGAACACCACGTCCGCCTCCGTCGCCTCCACCGCCGAGCGCAGCGCGCCCGCCTCGCGGATGTCGACGCGGAGATCGCTTTCCAGCCCCTCGTGCACGCGTGCCAGCTCGAACAGCGACGGCTTGGTCGGCGGATCGAGCGCGATGCCCGTCACCGCCGCGCCGTGGCGCGCGAGCCACAGCGCCAGCCAGCTCCCCTTGAACCCCGTATGCCCCGTGATCAGGACGCGTCGGCCGGCCCAGAATCCCAAATTCGCCATGGTGCCTTTCCGGACGTCCACATGTCCTCAAGCTGCGTCTTCTCGCGCAGCGTGTCCATCGGCTGCCAGAATCCGTTGTGATCGTAGGCCATCAGCTCGCCGTCGGCCGCAAGGCCGGCGAGGGGGCCCGCCTCGAAGGCCGTCGCATCGTCGGCGATACGTTCGATCACGCGCGGATCGAGCACGAAGAAGCCGCCGTTGATGCGCCCGCCATCGCCGCGCGGCTTTTCCACGAACCGCCGCACCCGCCCGTCCGGCGCCTCGTCGAGCGCGCCGTAGCGGCCCGGCGGCATCACCGCCGTCACGGTGGCGAGCTTGCCGTGCCCGGCGTGGAAGGCGACGAGGGCGGCGATGTCCACGTCCGCCACGCCGTCGCCGTAGGTGAAACAGAACGGCCCGTCGCCCAGATAGTGCGCGACCCGCTTCAGCCGCCCGCCCGTCATCGTCGCCTCGCCGGTGTCGACCAGCGTCACCCGCCACGGCTCCGCGCGTGCCTGATGGTAGGTGATCTCGTTCTTGCCCATGTCGAAGGTGACGTCCGACATGTGCATGAAATAGTTGGAGAAATACTCCTTGATCACGTATCCCATATAGCCGCAGCAGACCACGAAATCGGTGATCCCGTGGTGCGCGTAGATCTTCATGATGTGCCACAGGATCGGGCGGCCACCGATGGTCACCATCGGCTTGGGGCGCAGCGCGGTCTCCTCGGCGATGCGGGTGCCGCGCCCGCCGGCCAGGATCACCGCCTTCATGGCTTGGGGCCTTGGCCCCGGCGCCGGGCCGGCGTCGCGGGGGAGGGGACAATCATGGGCGCTCCGATGGTTGGCGGGCCGCGAACGGGACAAGCCGTTTAACATCTTGAGGCGAGGCGTGTAGAGACCAGCCGTTCCAAGAGGAAGCGATACCGCGATGGCCCGTCTGCTGATCCCCACGCGCAACCGGCCGACCTCGTTGATGTCGGTGATCGGCTTCCTGGAGCGCTTCTATCCCGGCACGCGCATCATCGTGGCCGACGGGAGCGCCGATGGATTTGCCGCCGAGAACCGGGCCAACATGGAGGCGGGCGAGCGCGGCGGTCTGGTCGAATACCGCCGCTACCCGTACGAGATGCCGCTGTTCGAGCGCATCCTCGACGTGCTGCGCGACATCGACGACCCCACCGTCATCATGGGATCGGACGACGACTACCCCTTCATGGACGTGCTGGAGCGGGCCGAGCGGCGCCTGGTGGCGCAGCCGGGCGTCGTCAGCGCCATGGGCGCCAAGCTCAGCTTCACCATGTTTGGGCCGGAGCAGGTGGTGGCGCAGATCATCATCGCGCGGACCCTCGCCGCGCCGGAGGTCAAGGCACGCTGCGCCGCCTTCGCCCGCTGGCCGTTTTCGACCACCTACGCGGTCACGCGGCGCGAGGTGCTGATCGAGCGTTTTGAGCGCGCGCGCACGGTGTTTCTCACCGGCTTCTACGATTTCGGCGTCGGGCTGCACGACGCGGCGTGCGGGCAGATCCTGGCGCTGCCGGAGTTCTGCTTTGCCGTCACGCGCAACTACACCCACAGCTATCTGCGCGCGGACGGGAACCTCAACTTCGTGCACCGCGCCGGCGAGGTGCTGAAGATGCGCGGCTTCATCGTCGCCGATCTGGTGGCGCGCGGCGGCCTGCCCCTGGAGGAGGCCGAGGCGATGGCCGACGAGATGCTGGAGCGCAAGATCGTCGGCGGCCGCTTCAGCGCCCGGCGCAATTTCGAGAAGACCGGTGTCTACACCAAGGACCAGGTGCAGGCGCAGATCGCCCTGTTCGAGAAGGTCTTCCGCCCCGGCACGGCCGAGCGCGCCGCCCACCGCGACCGTCTCGCCTTCATCATGGACGCGCTGGCGGCCACCTCCGCCTCGCGCGACAATTATGGCGAGGACAAGAAAGTCGACACGCTCGACCGCCAGATGGAGACCGGCCGCACGGCCGATGAGCGCGAGGCGGTGCCGGACCAAGCCTATACCCGCTATTGGAACGGCCGCCGCTATCGCGACCCGATCAACCTCACCCGCCGCGTCGATCCGGACCGGCTGGTGTGGATCGACGATCCCGGAACGCGGCTCGACATCCTCGCGCTCGGTGCCGGATTCGGCGAGGCGGCCGTCGAGGGCGCGCCCGCCGCCTCGCTCGGCCGGGAGACCCTGTGGCCGCACCTCGCCCAGCGCTTCGCCGGCGGCGCGGTGTGGGCCGAAATCGGCGTCTGGCATCCCGCCGACGGCAGCGGGACCATCGATCGATGGGGTGAGGGCGGCCCCGCGCTGGCCGCCCTGGAGCGCTGGCTGCCCCACCTTGCCGAGCGCGAGGAGCCGCCGCAATTCGTCCTGTGGCACGTCGCGGGCGGGGCGACGGATGCCGCCGCTCAAGCGCGCTACGAGGCGACCTTCGACGCGGTGCATGGCCTCGTCGGCACGGCGCTGCCGGATGCGAGCTGGCTCATCTTCCGTACCGGCGCGGACGATGCGCCCGAGCGCGCGGCGCAGGAGGCGATCATCGAGCGCTACGGCAACACCCTTGCCGGCCCGGACACCCATCGGGGAGGCGGAACGGACGACGCGGCCGGGTTCGCCGGCCTGGTGTTCGATGCGCTGCGCGACCCGGCCCGGATCTGGCAGCGGGCGCAATCGGCGCTGGTGCCGACCCTCAGACCCCGATCGGGGCGGTCGGCAGGGCGCAAAGCGCACGCAGCGCGGGGTGTGCGTCGAGGCACGCCGCCACCCTCGGATGGGCCGACGGATTGAGGGCGCCGTCCCGCCACAGCGCGGCGCCGTCCACCTCGATGGTCGGGTCGATCACCATCCAGCAGATCTCGCCCGGGGCATAGTCGCCGCAGGTGTGGAAGTGCAGGACGCGCGGCGAGGGGAACACCGTGTTGGACCAGCGGTCGGCGTCCGCTTCGGCCGGTGCATCGGCGGCGCAGGCGGGATGGATGCCGGCATGGAACGAGTGCACCACGCCCGGCTCGATGCCGAAGCGCTCCGCCACGCAGCGATAGTGCGCGCTCACCGCCTCCACCGCGCCCTCCTCGCCGCTCAGCGCCGCGATGCGCCCGTCCGCGATCTCAGCCACCACCGGCATGGGCAGGTGCAGGACGGGGGGCTCGTATACCTTGGAGCCGGTCGGCGTGAGGTAGCGCGCCAACACCACAGAGCCGGCGAAGCGGGCGGCCGGCATCGGCGTCGGCACGCCGAGCGGGAAGCGGCGCACGCTCACCTCGGCGCTGCCCGCGAGCGGCGCCGCGGCACGCCCGCTGACGCGGGTGCCGAGCGGGCAGGTGAGCTCCAGCCGCTCCGCTCCGAACAAAGCCTCGTCGACGGCGTGCTTCAGCGCCGCCATCGCCGCGTGCGCCGTGGTGCCGAAGGGCGAGGCGAGCGCCGCCGCGCGGGTGGCGTAGGACATCACCACGCGGCGCCCCTCGTCGAGCGGGTCGAACCGGCTGCGGTCGCCCAGCCGCGCGAAGTAGACGACGTTGGGTGCCGCCGCCGCCACCTCGTCGACGCGCTCGTCCCCGCCCGCCTCGATGGCGGTTGTGGTGAGGCGGGTGACGGCAAGCCCTTCGGCGGCGGCCACTTCGGCGACGGCGTGCGGCGCGGCCTCGTCGTACCAGCCGAGCGCGGGATCCTCGTTCACGATCAGGAGCGGCTCGCCCGGCACGAACTCGCCGCAACCGAATAGCAGGTTGCGCGCGCCCGCCTCGAGCCCGCTCACGAGCCTTTGTTGCGGTAGGCGAAGGCGCGGGCGAAGCGCTGGGTGAGGTAGTCGCCGCACGTGGTCGGCTCGGCCGCGGGGGTGTGGCCGGGGCCGAAGATCTGCCGCGCGTCGATGGGCGTTTCGGGGTTGGGGTCGTAGGCGAGCACCAGCGACAGGCGCTCGCGGCCGGAGCTGTTCATCACCCGGTGCGGGGTGGAGACGTAGGCGCCGTCCGTCCAGCGGGCCAGCAAGTCGCCGACATTGACCACCAGCGTGCCCTCGATGGGCGGCGCGGCGATCCACTCGCCCGACACCGTCTTCACCTCGAGGCCGCCCGTCATGTCCTGGCACAGCACGGTGAGGACGCCGAAATCGGTGTGCGCGCCGACACCGTAGCGCGGCGCGCCGCCGTCGCTCGGCTGGGCGGGGTAGTAGACGAAGCTCGCCCGGCTCAGCGGGCGGTCGGTGGAGCGCAGGAACGTGTCGGCCGGCAGCGCCAGCCCGCGCGCGAAACCGCGCATCAGGTGGTAGGCGACTTCGTGGGCATGGCCGAAATAGTCCATCGCGGCCGCTTCCAGCTCCGGCACGAAGGCCGGCCACCGGTTGTCGCCGCGCAGCGGATGGTCCTGCGGCGCGTCCCCGCTGCCGCTCTGCAGACCCCAGATGAAGCTCTCCTTGAGGTCCGGCGGCGCGCCGTCGTCCATCTTCGCGCCGCCCTGGGCGAGCCAGCCGCGATGGCTCTTGGACACCGTGACGGCCGCCTTCTCGTCCGCCGGCGCACGGAAGAAGCGATAGGCCGCCGCCTGCGCCTTCGCGATCACCTCGGGCGGGATGCCGTGGCCCTTCACGTAGATGAAGCCGAGCCCCTGGCTGGCGCGATGCAGCGCGGCGGCCACCGGATCGGGTGCGCTGCCGTCCCGCAGCGGCGTGATGTCGATGACGGGGATCGTCTCGCCATCGGTGAACTCGGCCGCTGCAATTGTCATCGGATCACCCCATCGCTGCCATCGTCCACGCCACCGGGGCGCCGCCCCAGCCTAGAACAGGTCGCGCGGACATAAAATATTGCCCATGCGCCGGCCGGTGCCGTTCGGGCCGAGCCGCCGCTCTATCGTTGCGCCAGTTCCTCGGCGAGGGCCGCGCCGGCGGGGCCGGCCGCCGCGAGCCCCGCACGGGTGCCCTCCCGGTCGCCCTCGCCCTTGTGCTGGTTGAGCTTCCACGCCCCTTCCAGCCGTTCCACCCTCAGTTCCAGCCCGACGATGCCGCGAACCAGCGCCGTCACGAAGCTGGCCGGCGCGTCCTGCACGTGCCAGGGCTCGCTGCGCCGGCCCTCGTGCAAGTCGGTCAGCGCCTCGATGTGGCGGTGGAGCCAGGCCGGGTCCTGGATGGCCCGCACCCGGCCGTGCGCGTGGATGGCGATGTAGACCCAGGTCGGCACCACCTTCCCGGTTTCCGCCTTGGTCGGATACCAGGACGGGCTCACGTAGCTCGAAGGCCCCTGGAAGATGGCGAGGCCCTCCACCCCGTCCGCCAGGGCCTGCCAATGCGGGTTGGCGCGGGCGACATGCGCTTCCAGCACCATCGCATTCGTCGCGGCATCGTGGCGCACGACCATCGGCATGTGGGTCGCCGCGAGATCGCCGGTGGCACCGGTCGTGACCAGCGCGGCGAAGCCGATCTCGCGCATGGCGGCGACCAGCACCTCGGGCCGGTCTTCGGCAAAATTCTGCGGACGGTACACCGGCTCACCCTGCCTTCTATTCAGGAGTCGGCATAGTAGCCGACCACGTCCCCGTCCGTGGTGACGCCGAGCCCATTGAGCAGCCGGTTCACGTAGGCGAAATAGCCGATAATCTGGTTCGCCTCCAGGATCTCGCCATCGTCGAGCCCTGCCGCGCGCAGCGCCTCCACGTCGCCCGGCTTCATCGCGCCCGGCGTCAGGGTCAGCTTCTCGGCGTATAGGACCAGCGCCAGCGCCGCGCCGTCGAGCGCATCGGCGGGCCGGCGCGCCTTCAACGCGGCCTCGATCTTGTCGGCGCGCGCGTCGTCGCCGATCAGATGGCGCGCGTTGGCCCAGTGATTGGCCAGCGAATAGGGGCACTCGTTCAAAATCGACACGTAGCTCGCCACCGTTTCCTGTAGCCAGGACGGGATGGTGTTGGTCTTTTCGTGCAGTGCAGCGCGGTAGAGCATCACGTGGCCGCGCAGCGTGGCCGGGCGCAGCCCATGGACCCGCATCACATTGTCCAGCGTGCCGTGCGGTGTGCGTGCCAGCGCGAAATCGCGCAGCAGCGCCTCGTCCGCCTCGTCATCGGACAACATTCTTATCCAGGCGCTCATTCAGGCTTCCTTCGGTTCGTTTTTCGCGCTGCAATATTTGCCGCGTTCTTGTAACTGGAACGATAATACCGATCATTACGTTGACAAAGCTGTCCTATGCCTCCAACCATGCCGGTAGTACAGAAACGGCAATTTCGTTTGGGAGGTTCTTACATGAATCTGACGCCGATCCTCATCGGCGCGACGTCGGCCTTCGCCTTCGTTGCCGCAGCGAGTGCAGATACGGTTACCATCGCCACCGTCAACAACGGTGACATGATTCGCATGCAAAAGCTGTCCGATCATTTTACCGAAGCACATCCCGATATTGACCTCGAGTGGGTCACGCTGGAAGAAAACGTCCTGCGCCAGCGCGTAACGACGGACATCGCCACCAAAGGCGGCCAGTACGACGTGATGACCATCGGCACCTATGAGGTTCCGATCTGGGCCAACCAGGGCTGGCTCGTGGCCCTCGACGATCTCGGCGACGAATACGACGTCGACGACATCCTGCCCGCCATTCGCGGCGGCCTCACCGTCGACGGCACCCTCTATGCCGCGCCCTTCTACGGCGAAAGCTCGATGGTGATGTACCGCAAGGACCTGTTCGAGAAGGCCGGGCTCGAGATGCCCGACGCTCCGACCTGGGACTTCATCGCCGACGCCGCCCGCAAGATCACCGACAAAGACAACGAGATCTACGGCATCTGCCTGCGCGGCAAGGCCGGCTGGGGCGAGAACATGGCTTTCCTTACGGCCATGTCCAACTCCTTCGGCGCCAAGTGGTTCGACCTCGATTGGACTCCGCAATTCGACAGCCCCGAGTGGAAGAAAACGCTGACCTTCTATCTCGACCTGATGAACGACGCGGGCCCTCCGGGCTCTTCCAACAACGGCTTCAACGAAAACCTCGCGCTGTTCCAGACGGGCAAGTGCGGCATGTGGATCGACGCCACCGTGGCCGCCTCGTTCGTGACCAACAAGACCGACAGCCAGGTTGCCGACCAGGTGGGCTTCGCGTTGGCGCCCGACGCCGGTCTTGGCAAGCGCGGCAACTGGCTGTGGGCCTGGACCCTCGCCGTTCCCGCCGGCTCGGACGCCGAAGAATCGGCAAAGACATTCATCAAGTGGGCCACCTCCAAGGAATATCTCGAGCTGGTCGCCGAGCAGGAAGGCTGGGCCAACGTGCCGCCGGGCACCCGTACCTCGCTGTACGAGAACCCCAAATACCAGGAAGCGGCGCCCTTCGCGAAGATGACGCTGGATTCGATCAACGCCGCCGACCCGCAGAAACCGACCGTGGACGACGTCCCCTATGTCGGCGTGCAGTTCGTGGCGATCCCCGAGTTCCAGGGCATCGGCACGGCCGTGGGCCAGCAATTCTCGGCGGCGCTCGCGGGCAACATATCGGCCGACCAGGCGCTGCAGGCTGCCCAGCAGCTCACCAGCCGCGAGATGCGGCGGGCCGGCTACCCGAAATAACAAGGTGCGCGGGCATACCGCGCCTCCTCGGGGCGCCCTCGTGGCGCCCCACTCTATCGCAAGGTCTGTGTCTGCCGTAGCTCGTTGAGGCAACCCTCCAATGGCAACCGCTCATTCCCGCGCCGCCGCCAGGGCCATGCTGTCGCCGGCCGTCATCCTCCTCCTCGGTTGGATGATCGTGCCGCTTGCGATGACGGTGTACTTCTCGTTCCTTCGCTACAATCTGCTCATGCCTGGGCAGGAGGAATTCATAGGTTTCCAGAACTATGAATTCTTCCTCACGGACCCTGCCTTCTTTGCCGCGATTATCAACACGCTCCTCCTGGTCGGCGGTGTTCTGTTCATCACCATCGTTGGCGGCGTGTTGCTTGCGCTGCTCCTGGACCAGCCCTTCTTCGGCCAGGGCATCGTGCGCATCCTCGTCATCGCGCCGTTCTTCGTCATGCCCACCGTCTCGGCGCTGGTGTGGAAGAACATGTTCATGAACCCGGTGAACGGCCTGTTCGCCTGGATGGCCAAGCTCGTCGGCATGCAGCCCATCGACTGGCTGTCCGAGGTGCCGCTCCTGTCCATCGTCATCATCGTCGCATGGCAGTGGCTGCCGTTCGCAACGCTGATCCTGCTCACCGCGATGCAATCGCTCGATTCGGACCAGCTGGAGGCATCGGAGATGGACGGCGCGCCGCCGCTGTCGCGCTTCCGCTATATCGTCGTGCCGCACCTGTCCCGCGCGATCACCGTCGTGATCCTGATCCAGACCATCTTCCTGCTGTCGATCTTCGCCGAAATCCTCGTCACCACCAACGGCGGCCCCGGCTACGCCACGACCAACCTCACCTACCTCGTCTACATGCAGTCGCTGCTGCAGTTCGACGTGGGCGGCGGTTCCGCCGGCGGCATCATCGCCGTTATCCTCGCCAACATCGTTGCCATCTTCCTGATGCGCATGATCGGCAAGAATCTGGACGTGTAAGCCATGGCTCGCAGGGTTTCCTTCAAGCGCAAGTTTATCGTCACGGTCCTCGCCTGGGGCATCGGATTCCTCATCTTCTTCCCGATCCTGTGGACCATCCTGACGAGCTTCAAGACCGAGGCGGAGGCGATCGCCTCGCCACCGTCCTTCCTGGGGTTCGCGTGGACCTTGGAAAATTACGTCGAAGTGCAGGCCCGATCCGACTATTTCCGCCACTTCATGAATTCGGTGGTGATCTCGCTCGGCTCGACGCTCCTGGGGCTTGCCATCGCCATCCCGGCCGCGTGGTCGATGGCTTTCGTCCCCTCCAAGGCCACGCGCCACATCCTGATGTGGATGCTGTCCACCAAGATGCTGCCCGCCGTCGGCGTGCTGATCCCGATCTACCTC
>JAUIJH010000160.1 GCA_030431335.1 Alphaproteobacteria bacterium | reverse complement strand
CCGCGCGCGGGAAATCGATGAGGCGCATCAGCTCGTCGAGCGCGAGGCCGGACGGGCCGATGGCTTCGGCGACGCGGCCGAGCGCGATGCGGCGCATCAGCTCCATCTGGGCGAGGCGCAGGTGCGCGTGCACGATGCCGAGCCCCATCGCCCCATCCCGCTCGCTCGCGGCCTCGACGAAGGGGACGTGGTGCTCGTTCCAGCGGATGGAGAGCGGGGCGCCGAGCCCGGACGCCGTGGCCGGCAGCATGTCGAGCCGCTGCTTGAGGGCGAGGCGCGGGAAGCGCTGCAAGGCGGAGCGGCGCAGCACGGAGGCCGCGATCCCCGCGAGGCCGAAGGCGGTGCGCACGCGCTCGCCGCGCCGCTGTCGGGGTGTCTTGCTCATGGCCTGCGCATCTGTCTGCCGGGGGGATGCCCCGCCGGTTCCCATTCCGTGGTGCGGATCTAAGGTCGCCCCGCCGGATCGGAAGCGCGGCGCGCGCCGGCGACCCGCGCGCGGGCGCTTTAGCCGCGGACCAGCACCGTCGCGACGCGGCCGTTGAAGTCGGAATAGCTCATCAGCGCCATCAGGTCCGCGAGCTCCTGGCGGGTGGTGTAACCGGCGCGCACCACGACGACCAGGATATCGGCCAGCTGCGCCAGCGTTTCCGCCTCCACCGTCTCCGGGATCGGCGGCAGGTTGACGATGATGGTGTCGAACAGCTCGCCGAAGGTCTCGATCACAACCTCCATGCCCTCGTCACGGTAGAGCGTTCTGTCCGCGCGCGTGCCGGCCGGCACGAACAGGAGCGAGGATGCCGCGTCCTGGTAGATCGCGGCTCCGAGGTCGGCCCGCTGCAGGATGACGTCGGACAGGCCGAAATCGTTGGAGCCGCCGAGGATGCGGTTGACGCGGGGGTTGGCGAAATCGGCGTCGAGCAGCACCACCACGTCGCCGGCGACGGAGGCGGCCTGCGCCAGCGCGGTCGCGATCTCGGCACAATCGGGGCTCTTGTCCGGCGAGGTCACGGCGACGACGAGGTCGCCCGCGCGGGCCGAGCCCAGGAGAACGGCCGTGCGCAGTTGGGTGATCGCCTCCGCAAAGCGCGCGTTGGCCTGGGGCTGCCAGAAGCGGCCGCCGCCCTTGCGCTCGCGCGGCATCGGCGGCACCACGGCGACGGGCGTGAGGCCGCTGGCGCGCGCCACGTCGGCGATGGTGCGCAGGCGGCTATCGATCAGCGCGAGGCCGATGACGAGGGCGAGCGCCAGCGCCCCGGACAGGATCGTGCCGCCCGCCACCACGATCTTGCGGTTGGGGCCGGAGGGTTCAACCGGCGGCGCGGCCGAGGCGATGATGCGCCCGTCCGGCCGCTCGAAGCCGGTGGTGCTCTCCACCTGGTTCATGCGGTCGAGGAAGGCCTCGTAGATCTTGCGCGACGCCTCCACCTGGCGCTCCAGCCGGCGCAGCTCGATTTCCGCCTCGCGCTGGTTGTTGAGGCGGTCGCGCAGCGTCTCCACTTCCACCTCGAGCGCCCGCACCCGCTGTGCCTGCACGTCCTCGGAGGTGGTGAGGCTCCGGGTGATCTTGTCCGTTTCGAGGGCGATGGTCTCGCGGATCGCGGCAAGGGCGCTGCGGGCCTGGATCAGCTTGGGGTGGGTGGGGCGGTACAGGGTCTCGAGCTCGTCGACCGCGCGGCCCTGCTCAGCCTCCTGCTCGCGCAGGGTCTGGATCAGCAGCGAGTTCACCACCTGTGGCAGCGCCGAGGCGTCGTCCGTGCTTTCGGAGGAGCTGGCCGTGGCCGCCGCTTCGGCCAGCGAGGCCTGGGCGCGGATAAGCTCCTCGTTGAGCCGGGAGAGCTGCTCCACCAAGATGGTGGTGCCGGCGCTCTCGGCGATGCGGTTTCGGTTGCGGAAGTCCTGCAAGGCCCGCTCGCGCATGTCGAGTTCGGTGCGCAGCCCGTTGAGCCGGTCCGACAGCAGCGACACCGCCTCGCGCGAGAAATCGCGCGCCTCCGAAACGCGCACGCCGAGATACTCGCCCATCACGGCGTTGACGACGGCGGCGGAAAAGTCCGGATCGCGGCTGGTGTAGCTGACCTCGACGACGAACGAACGGCCCGTGGGACGCACGAACAGGTTACGGCTGAGCGCGGCGACGATGGCCGAGCGGGCCGCATTGCGGTCGAGGTTGGCGTCGGAGCGCGCGAGGGCGCCCAGAACCGGGTTGACGGCGGAAAATTCCAGGTCGAGGTCGTCCACCACCTTGCGCAGGACGTTGGGCGAGCGGATCACCTCGACCTCCGTCTCGGTGATGGTCTCGGGCGGCAGGAAGCGCTCCGAGCGCGCTTCCGGCAGGACGGGCGTGACCTCGGGGTCGATCTCCAAGAGGCCGCTGGCGGTGTAGACGTCCGGCAGGCGCAGCGACAGCACGCTGGCGCCGACGATACCCACCGCGACGATGCCGACGATCAGCCACTTGTACTGCCAGCAGGCCTCGATCAGCCACAGGATGGGGTTGATCGGTGCCCGCATCCGTACGGCGGCATCGGGCTCGAGCGCGGTGACGGTCGCCATCGCCTATATGGTCGATCGCGCCGGCGCGGCGCGTGCGACCAGCTCGCGCCGCAGCGCGCGCAGCATGATGGCGGATGTGGTGAGGAGCCCGACGATCGAGCCGGCGGTGGCGATGAGGGGGGTGGTGGTCAGCGCGAGGACGGTCACGGCGACGAGAGTGATCGCCGCGCCGATCATGCCGGCGAGACTGTCGGCGCGATAGCGACCGAGCGCCACCAGAGCAACGGCGAGCGGCGGCACGGGCACCTGCGCGAGCGAGATCAACGTCCACACCACGACGACGGGCCACATTCCTTCGTACTTACCTGCGTAGACGTAGGCCTCGACGAGCGGCCACGCCACCCCGAGGAATACAAGGTTAACAACATATAAACCGGCTAGGAAAGCAATCGACACGCCAGTGAAGCGGGCGAGGCCGGCAAGGTCGCCCCGTTCGCGCAACCGGGCCATGTAGGGGCGCGCAAACGCGGTGAAGGCTAGCACCAGCACGGAGATCTGCCGCAGCACCAGCATTCCGGCGAAAACGCCCGCCATGGCCGCCGGCCCGTAGACCGCCGTCAGCACGAAGACGAATGCCCGGTTCTGCAGTTCGCCCGCCAGCGCAGCGGCGGCGGTCCAGCGCGTGTCGCGCCAGATCGGCCGGTAGCGGGCCAGCGTGCGGCGCATGCGGGGCCGCAGCGCCAGCCGAGGCGGGCGCGGCATCGCGAGCCGGGCGGCGATGGCCGCCAGGACCGGCGGCGCGCTGAGGACGAAGAACAGCGGCTCGAGCGCGATGGCGCCGCTGCGCCAATAAAGAATGACGACCGCGAGGAGGCTGAGCGCCGAATAGGTGCCGTCGAGCACCAGCGCGACACCGAACTGCATTCGCGACAGGCAAAGAAAGCGCGTGCTGGCATAAATCATGAAGCTGGCGGCATAGAGCCCCACCGCGACGGCAAGGGTCGGGCTGGCCCGCCCCGGCGCCGTCAGCGTCACCGCCGCAAGGCCGACGCAGGCGGCGGCGACGACGAACAGGCCCGCGAAGGAGGAGAGCTGACGTTCGAGCGCGAAACGGCGCTGATTGGTCGGATCGTAGCTGATGCGCACGGCAAGCGGGACGCCGATCATCGCGTCCTGAAAGCCGACCATCATCATGATGAGCGACTGCCAGAGGACGAAAAGCCCGTAGTCGGCGGGCGTGGCAAAGCGCAGCAGGGCGAGCTGCAAGGCGAGATTGAAGGCGGCGATCAGCCCCTGATCGGCGACAGGCATCAGAAAGCGGCGGGGCGATCTCATAGTTGATTCGAAATGCTCGGTCGTTGGGGGTGGGTCGGTGCTGCGCGCAATTTTGGGCTACTTTGAAGGTGTTTATTTTAAAGAGATGAAAAATCACCACCGCTGATCGGGATTGATTGTGTCACACCGGTGTGAAAATAGTGTCAAATCCAATCGATCCTCGATCTGGGGGGAGCATTGTTTCCCGATATTGGCGATCTGATGGCGTATATCTAAGTTAAATTGTGGTGTCAGTGATATATTGGTTAGCTAAAGCGCTATTGATTTGTGATCACGAGAATCGGAGGTCGCGTCAGATTCTCATTGATTGCAAAATTTTTAACTAGCGCGAGCTGGGGGACTGAAGTAATCAACTGGCGCTGAAAAACGAGGACGCGGCGGAACACCCGATGTTGTTGCGGAGCGAACAGCGAACAGGCGACGGAGAGCACGACGATTCGGCATCTGACCGGATCGGTGATTTCATGCGCTCGCGCGCAGCGAACGCGGAGGTCGAGGCCGTGGTACGGCGCGCTTCAAATCGCTCGCTTGAGTTTATTCAACCTGGCGGTGGTCATCCCGACTACCTCTATTTGAAGCATATCGACCGTGCGCTGATCGTCGGCGACCTGGGCTGCTTCTTCGCGACCGGGGTCATGGCCTCCAGCGGCGTGGTCAACGGTTGGGCCGGTTTCGCGCCTCACCTTGCCGTCATCGCGCTCGCAACCTTCCTGTTCTCCCGTGTCCTGGCTGCCGGCAAAATGTCGAGCTCGGCGGACCATCGGCTCACCGTGCGCGTGGCCTGGCGGCTGGTGCAGGCGCTGGCGCTGACCATCGCGCTGGTCGCGGGGCTGACCATCGGCCTCCGCCTCGATCCGACCTTTTCGCGCGAGTGGCTCGTCGTCTGGCTGATCAGCGCCATCGCGAGCGTGCTTCTGTTCCGCGCCATTGCCGCCGTCACCGTGCAGCTCGCCATTCGCCGGGGCCGATTGCGGCGCCGCGTCGCCATCTATGGCGGCGACGAGCAGGGCGTTGCCGTGATCGAGCATCTGATGCGCAGCGACGACGGCCACTATGCCGTGGTCGGCTTCTATGACGACCGCGATCAGCGCGTGCCCACCGACATCAAGGGCTTCGAGCGCCGGGGCGGTCTTTCCGAGCTCGAGCAGGCCGTCGAGCGCGGCTTTATCGACGAGGTGATCATCGCGCTGCCGATGAACGCCGTGCAGCGCCAGTCCCAGATCCTCGACCGGATGGACCGCTACTCCATCGGCGTGCTGCTCGCGCCCGACCTGATGATGTGGCGCTTCCTCAACCGCCCGTTCGAGCCGGTGGGCGGCGCGCCGATGCTGCGCGCCATCGAGCCGCCGATCCGCGGCTGGGCCGGCGTCGCCAAATTCTTCGAGGACCGGATCCTCGCGAGCCTGCTGATCCTGATGGTCTCGCCGCTGCTCCTGGCGGCCGCGCTCGCCATCCGGCTCGACTCGCCTGGGCCGGTGTTGTTCCGCCAGCCGCGCCGCGGCTGGAACGGCGGCGTCTTCACCATCTACAAGTTCCGCACGATGCATGTGGAATCGGCCGATCTGAGCGGCGACCAGCAGACCACCCGCGACGATCCGCGCGTGACCCGCGTCGGCCGGATCCTGCGCCGGCTCAGCATCGACGAGCTGCCGCAGCTGTTCAACGTGCTGGCCGGCGACATGAGCCTGGTGGGCCCGCGGCCCCACGCCCTCGGCACCAAGGCGGAAGGCAAGCGCTTCGAAGACGCGGTGGGCGGCTACATGCGCCGCTACCGGGTGAAGCCGGGCATCACCGGCTGGGCGCAGGTCAACGGCTGGCGCGGCGAGACCGACACCAACGACAAGCTGCTCGAACGGGTGCGCTACGACGTCGAGTACATCGAGAACTGGACCATCTGGCTCGATCTCTACATCCTTCTGATCACGCCGGTTTCGCTGTTCGTCCGCTCTCGCAACGCATACTGAACCAGCGCCGCCAGACGCCATCGCGCAAAATCGTGGGCAACCTCGGCGAGCCCACTCACACCGTAAAGAATCAATTAACGTCGCCGTGAGCGGTTTGCGCGGGGACGTTGATGTATCGGTTGGCTATCGCCACGGCACTGATTGTTGCGCTGGCGGCGTGTGCCTCGAACGAGGGCACCGCGCCCTGTACGGCGACGACGGCGGCCGCGTCGTGCTCGGTCTACAAATCCCCGCTGGACGAGCCGTCGCGCCCCGCCCCGCCGGCCCACACGCAATTGGCGTCGACGCCGCTGCCGTACGGCTTTCTCCCCTGGGCCGAGGGTTTCGACGGCGAGCTGCGCTTCGTCATCGGCGACGAAATGCGCGTCACGCTCCCGTTCTACGATGACGAGGACGTCACCACCACGGTCGCCCCGGACGGCAACATCTATCTGGAGCTGATCGGCGCCGTGGCGGCCGACGGGCGCACGCCCGACTCGCTCGAGCGCGAACTGGAGACGCGCTATGCGAAATATCTGCGCTTCCCCGATGTCGGCGTGGTGCCGTCCGCGTTCGCGAGCCGGCAGGTCTTCGTCGGCGGCGAGGTCAAGAATCCGGGCATCTATCCGCTGACCGGGCCGACCGGCGTGCTGGAAGCGGTCTATCAGGCCGGCGGCTTCCTCGACACGGCACGCCAGAACAATGTGGCGCTGATCCGGCGCGGCCCCAACAACCAGCCGATGCTGCGCTATCTCGACCTCAAGGCTTTTTCCAGCGAGGCGACGCCGACACAGAACACGCTGCTGGCCCCGTTCGATATCGTCGTCGTGCCCAAGAGCAACATCGCCAAGGTCAATCAATTCGTCGATCAGTATATCAATAATGTCGTGCCGTTCAGCCACAATTTCAGCTACAACCTGGTTGACTTCAGTCCGAATTAGGCAGTCCTGGCGCCGATCTTGCTTTAGTGGTGGATCGGGCCAGGTTGGGCGCGTAACCGCCCGCAGGTGGAGCGGATGACAACCGTCACGATCCTCATACCGACGCGCAATCGCCCGGTCCCGCTGGGCCGCGCGCTGCGGAGCCTCGCCGGCCTCGATCTGCCGGGCGACGTGGCCGTCGACGTGCTCGTGGTCGACAATTCGGAGGACGGCAACGCCGGCCCCGCGGCGCGCGGGGTGTCGCTGCCGTTCCCGCTGCGGGTCATCGAAGAACGCCGGCCGGGGGTCTCCACGGCGCGCAACCGCGGGATCGCAGAGGCGACGGGCGACCTCGTCGCCTTCCTGGACGACGATTGCGAGGCCTCTCCCCAATGGCTGGCGGCCCAGGTGGCGACCCTGCGGGCCAGCGGGGCCGACGGCAGCTTCGGCCCGCGCGTGGCGGCGATCGAGGGGCCCGAGCCGCCCGACGCGGACTTCTTCAAGGCAACCTATTCGCGCGACCTCGCCGAGCCGGACGGGGCCGATGTCAGCGAGCGCCATGCCTACCTGCCGCTGCCGGGGGGCGTCCTGGTGCGCGCCCGGTGTCTCGCCGATCCGCTCCCCTTCGACGCCAGGCTCGACCACATCGGCGGTGAGGATGTCCTGTTGTTCCGCCGTTTGGTGGAGGCGGGGCGCCGGTTCGTATGGTCGCCAGACGCGGTGGTGACGGAGTACATTCCCGCCTCGCGGCTCGACATGGGATTTGTGCTGAAACGGCGCTATCTGTCAGGCCAGCATCGGTGCATCGTGCCGATGATGCTGGAGCCGCCGCGGCGGGCCGAGGTGGCGCTGCACATGGCCAAGGGCGCGGCGGCGACGGTGCTGTGCGCGCCGGTGGCACTGGGCGGCCGCGCCTTGGCGCGGCGTTGGCCGCCGGCCGCCACGGGACTGTTGATGAGTGGACTGGGCAAGCTGACCTGGTGGCGCAGCGACGGCCCGGCACTCTACGGCAGCGGCCATCGGTGACTGTCTGCGGGCCTGCCCGCGCGGTTGGACTATCATTTGCCGCCGCGCGGACCATATTCAGTCGATGAGCGACGAGGCGAGAATGACTGACGACGCGGCATTCGACGACCGCCCCCTGAAGGAGCGCATCAAGCATCGTCGCGAAAAAGGCGGCGAAGCGGGCTCATCGGAGTCCGGAGCGGTCGGTGAGGCTGCGGCGGACTACGTGTTCGGCTATGGCGGCTGGAGCGTGAATGTGGATGCCGCCGCGGCGGCCGAACAGGTGGCGAGGCCTCCCCTCGCGCCGCAGGACGGGAACGCCGTGCCGCCCACCCTGGTGGATGTGACGGTCGAGGAGCGGTCGGCCAATCAGCGCCTGCGTGAGCGCCTGCGCGCCCGCAGCGTGCAGGCCGCCGCCCAGTTCGCCGCGCAGGAGAATGCCGTTATCGCGGCCACGCCAGACCCCGTCGTGCCCGAGGACGAGGACCGCCCCATCATCGCCGCCCCACCGCCCGCGCGGCGCCCTCTGGCGCCGGCCAACGACTTGCGCGCCGATCCCGCCGGGCCGCGTGCCCGCCGGGGCGGCTCGCGGCGCGCGCGGCGGGAGCGCAACGTTCGCGATCAGCTCGAGGAGGCGGGAGCACGCATGCGTCGGGCCCAGCGCATCGAGGGTGGCGGCACGGTGATGATCGGCGATGCGCTGTTCCCGCTGGTCGACTGGTCGACCGGCGGCATCGCCATCGCCTCGGACGGCCAACGCTTCCGGGTCGGCGACCGCGCCCAGCTCGAACTCGAGCTCGACCTCGGCGACTACGCGGTCAACCTCGACCTCGAGGGCGAGGTGATGAACCGCACGCCGGAACGAACCGGCTGGCGCTTCATCACGCCCACGGAACGCCAGCGCGAGGTTTTGCGCTCCATCACGCTCGCATCCCTGCACGGGCGCGCCTTCACGGCCCCCACGGGCAACCAGCGGGTTGCCGCGCCGGCCGCCGCCGGGCCCGACCGCGGGCGGCGTCGGCGCTTCCATCCCCTAACGGCGCTGATGTCGCTGCCGTTCAATGCCGCGGTCATCGCACTGGTGGCGGGCGCGGCTATCCTGGTCGTGGAGGAAGGCGGCCTGCCGGCGCCGGACGCACCGCCGTCGGACGTGGCGGAGCTGGAGCCGGTGCGCGCCGTGCATGCGGCGGTGGCCGTGGCGCGCGTGCCGCTGGTGTCCGACCGCTCGGGCCTCATCCTGGAATGGGGCGTGTCGCCGGGCGAGGCGGTCGACAACGGCGAGGCGCTCGTCTCGCTGGTGCTCAACGACGGCGGCGCCGACCGCGCCGTCATCGAGAGCCCGTGCGACTGCTATCTGGCGCGCATCCTGGCCGAGGCCGGAACGCGCATCGGCGCGGGCGACACCGTCGCGCTCCTTTACCCGCGCGGCGCGGAAGGCCATGTGCAGGCGCTGTTCGCGCGCGGCACGGCGCCGGGCCTGGGCGAAACGGTCACCGTCGACCTGCCCTATTCGGGCGATACATTCGAGGGCGTGGTGGAGAGCGTCGGGCGGCTGGACGATCCGGAGCTCTATATCGGCTTGCCGTCGACCGTCGCGACCGGCGGCGGCACCGTCTACGCGCACATCGCGACGACGCCGCCCGTGCCGGCCGCGCTCGCTGGCGATCCGGCCATCGTCACGGTGCAGCCGGACTCCTGACGCGCCCGGCCTGCGCCCGCTTCAGCGCGGGCCGTCGAGCGCTTCCTCGTCGCAGAAGGCGTCGGCGAGCTGTTGCGCCTGGGCGCGATAGGCGGCGTTGGCGCTCTGGCGCGCCTGCGCGGACCCCGGAGCCGGGGCGACATTGGCGTAGTGCTTCAGGAACACCCGCATCACGTGGTCGACGCCCTCTTCCGTCACCGCCCGCGCGTCGGGGCCGAAATAGCGCCCGCGCGTGTGCGGCGCGGTAATGATCTCGTAGGACGGGAAGTAGTCGATCGCCTCGTCGCCGTCGGCCAGGAGCTGCGCCGCCACGCGCAGCACGGACTTGGAATAGACCGTGGACTGCAGGACATGGCGCGGCAGGGCCGTCGCCATCAGCGGCACGGGCGAGACGGTGAGGATCACCCGCACGCCCGGATTGACCGCCCGGATGAGGGCGAGCGCCGCCGCGAAGTCCGCCACCACCTCCTCGACGGTGAAATTGTGGAAGCGGTGGCGCGCGGGGTCGAAGGTACCGCCGGCGGCGCCGGGCACCAGCGGATACACCGCGCCGTCGCTGTCGAGCCAGGCTTCGGTAAGGCCCAGCGTGAAAACGAACACCGACATCTCGCTGATCATCTCGCGCACGCAAGCGAGGTGCCACGCGCGGTCGCCCTCCAACTCGGCCTCGGAGGCGAACGGGCCGATGGAGGGGCGGAACGGGTCGATCAGGCCCGCGTCGGTGCGCCAGGGCGCGGCGGCGGGCGCGAAGGTGCCGTTGGCGCGCTGGATCAGCTGCAGGAGCTGGCGCGCCGTATAGATATTGCCCGAGCGGGTGGAGAAGATGCCGTACTGGAAGCGCTCGGCGAGGTCGTCGCCGAGCAGCGCCGGCGGGCCTTCGGCCACCAGCGTGTTGAAGCCGGCGCGTCCGAGGTGGCGCATCACGTGCTGGGCGAAGCAGCTTCCGGCACAGGCGACCGGCGCATCCGGCGCAATGGTGAATTTGGCCGACGCCACGGGATCGAGCGCCGCCGGGTCGGCCGCGCCCGGCGCGCGGCGCCAGTTCTGATGGTCGGGGATGGCGCTGTAGGGATGGCTCATGCGGCGCGGGCCGTGGCTGGGGCGGCGGCGGGCTCGGCAGCGACGGGGGCTGCCGCCCCGCGGTTCGCGACGGCGTGCTTGATGGTCTCCAGCACCAGGCGCCCGTAGTGGGCGTTGCCGTGCGTGGGATCTTCCTTGCGGCAGTCCGCCGCGAGAAAGCCTTCCGCATCGCACCCCGCCTCCGGTGCCGCCACAAAGGTGATGCCGCGCGCCGCGCAGTGCGCCGCCAGCAGCCTGTTCTGCACCAGATAGAGCTTCATGCGCACCGATTTCGGGGTGATCTGCGGGTTGAGGCCCGAGGCGGGCGCGTAGTTGCCGGGATAGGTCTTGATGTGGCCCTCGTCGCCGATGGGCGGCGGCCCGGCGACATGGAAGGCCGGCTTGCCGGGAAAGGCGCCCAGCAGCCTGTCGAGCCGAACCATGTGGGGGGCCATGTGCGCCTCGATCGCCGCCTCGATCTCGCCCAGCGGCACGATGCGCCGGCCCGGCAGCGTGCCGGGCATGTCGTCGACGATGAAGTCGTACGGCTCGGGCGGTTCGATGAGGCCGATGGCGTTGTGGTGGTTGCCGGCAATCAGCGACACCACGACCTCGGGTTGGTAGCGCGCGAGCAGCGGGTGGCGCAATCGAGGGTAGGGCGTTCCGTCGCGACCGGCGACACGGACGATCAGGATTCCGGGATCCTTGTTGGGATCGATGGCCTGCGTTAGAGCACCGGTGTGAGAATTCCCGACAATGAGAACCGGCACCTTGCGGCGCGGCGTGAAGCCGCGCAGCACCGCCGGCGGTAGGCCGTGCAACGCTTTGGGCCACGGAAGCGGCCGTGCGGGGCGGAGGGTTTTTGGTGAGAGTTTTGTGCCGGTCATCTAATCTGGTTTCGCGTCGTCCGCTGCTGTGAGCACCGATCCGGTCACGATCCTCGTCTTCCTGCTTGCCGTCGGCCTGCTCGGCCTTGCCAAGGGCGGGCTCGCCGGCGTCGGCCTCATGTCGATGCCCATGATGACACTCGTCATGCCGCCGGCGGCGGCCGCGGGCCTCATCCTGCCGATCCTGATGATCCAGGACCTCCTGAGCGTCTGGCTATATCGCGGCCAATGGGACATGGGCAATCTCAAAGTCCTCGTGCCGGCGGCCGCGGTGGGCATCGCGCTCGGCCTCACCATCTTCGCGCTGCTGCCGCCGGGCCCGATGCTGGCGCTTCTGGGCGTGATCACGCTCGCCTTCGCCGTCCGCGGCCTTCTCAGCCCGGGGGCGCCGGCGAAAACCCCCAACATCTGGATGGGCCGCCTTCTGGGGATGCTGTCGGGTCTCACGTCCACCATCTTGCACCAGGGCGGGCCGACCTTTCAGATGTACATGATGCCGCAGCGCCTGCCGCGCGACGTGTTCGTCGGCACCTCGGTCACGTTTTTCTGGATCGTGAACATGATTAAGCTGCCGGGCTTCATCGCGCTCGGCCAGCTCACGCGCGAGGGGCTGACCGTGGCCGCGATCGCCGCCCCCTTCGCGCTGCTGATGACCTTCCTCGGTGCCCGCCTGGTGCGCCGCATCGATACCGAACGCTTCTACGGGATCATCTACTGGCTGCTGGCGGCGGTTGGTATCAAACTCATCGCCGACGGCGTCCTATGGCTGGTGGGCGATCGGGCCGAAGCGATTGCCGCGCTCGCGCGGCTGCCGATAAGTTGACAGAAACGAGAATGGGAGGCTGAGCGAAATGCGTGTCTTGATCATCGGAGGTGGCGGGTTCATCGGGCAGAAGATCGCCCGTGCGCTGGCGAAGCGCGGGAGCCTTCGCGGCGCGCCCATTACGGAGCTCGCCCTTGCCGACCTCGCCGAGCCGGCGGCTGTCGAGGCGCCGTTCAAGGTGAGCCTCCTCACGGCCGATATCGCCGAGCGCGCCGATGTCGACGCGATCTTCGCGATGAAGCCGGACGTTATCTTCCACCTCGCCGCCATCGTGTCGGGACAGGCCGAGGCGGAGTTCGATCTCGGCATGCGCATCAACCTGCTCGGCTCGGTCAACGTGTTCGAGGCCGCGCGCGGGCTGGGCACCAACCCGGTGGTCGTGTTCTCCTCCTCGTGCGCCGTCTATGGCGGCGAGATCCCCCGCGAGATCGAGGACTGGACGGGCCTCAACCCGCAGACCTCCTACGGCGCGCAGAAGGCCGCCGCCGAGCTGCTGCTCACCGATTATTCGCGCAAGGGCTTCATCGACGGGCGCGGCCCGCGCCTTCCGACGGTGACCATCCGCCCCGGCAAGCCCAACGCGGCGGCGTCCTCGTTCATGTCCTCGATCTTCCGCGAGCCGTTGCAGGGCGAGACTGCCAACTGCCCGGTCGGGAAGGACTACGAGCTTTGGTACACGTCACCGCGGATGGTGGTGGAGAACCTTATCCGCTGCGCCGAGCTGGATGCGGCGGCGCTGGGCGAGAACCGCTGCTTCGCGCTGCCGGGCCGCGTCGGCTCCATCGGCGAGATGATCGAGGCGATGCGCAAGGTCGCCGGCGACGAGCCGGTCTCGCGCATCACCTTCGAGCCGGACCAGCGCATCTACGACATCGTGATTGGCTGGCGGCCCCACATCAACGCCAAGAAGGCGACCGACCTGGGGCTGATCGCCGACTCCTCCTTCGAGGACAACGTGCGCTACTTCCTGGAAGACGACATCCGCCGCTAGAGTATCCGTCTTGATCAAGCGAGTTTTTGGTTCCAGAGGCGTCCATCGCGGATGAGGGCGTTTGCGAGGACGAGGAGCTTCCTCATCAGC
>JAUIJH010000159.1 GCA_030431335.1 Alphaproteobacteria bacterium | reverse complement strand
TGGTCCCGAGGACTATCACCATCGCATCGACGACCCGAGCCTCGAGATCGATGAGCACACCCTGCTCTTCATGCGCGGCGCCGGCCCGATCGGCTATCCCGGCGCGGCCGAGGTGGTCAACATGCGTGCGCCCGACTACCTGATCAAGAAGGGCATCATGGAGCTGCCGTGCGTGGGCGACGGGCGCCAGTCCGGCACCTCCGGCACGCCCTCGATCCTCAACGCCTCGCCCGAGGCGGCGGCCGGCGGCGGCCTCGCGCTGCTGCGCACCGACGACCGGGTGCGCATGGACCTCAAGAAGGGCCGCGCCGACATGTTGGTCAGCGACGAGGAACTGGCCGAGCGCCGGGCGAAGCTGGAGGCCGAAGGCGGGTACAAGTACCCAGAGAGCCAGACGCCTTGGCAGGAGATCCAGCGCGGCTGCGTCGACCAGTTGGCCCAGGGCATGGTTCTGAAGCCCGCGGTCAAATACCAGAAGGTCGCGCGCTCGTTCATCCCCCGCCACAGCCACTGATGCCGGTCGCGGTCGACTGGGGAACGTCGCGGCTGCGCGCCTACCTCCTCGACGAGGCGGGCGCGGTCGCGGCGAGCCTGGAGGCCGACAAGGGGCTGATGCAGGTCCCGCCGGGCGGCTACGCGGCGGTGCTCGCCGAGGCGATCGCGCCGTGGCGGGAGGCGGCGGGCGACATGCCGGTGCTGATGTCCGGCATGGTGGGCAGCCGCCAGGGCTGGGTCGAGGTGCCCTATGTGGGCCTGCCGGCGACGCTGGACGACCTCGCGGCCGGCACGGTGCCGGTCGAGGCGCCCGGCTTCGCCGACCTCGCCATCGTCCCCGGCGTCGCCGCCGGCACCGATGGCGCGGGCTGGGCCGACGTGATGCGCGGCGAGGAGACCGAGATCTTCGGCGTGCTCGAAGGTCTCGGACGCGGCGATGGGGTGTTCGTGCTGCCCGGCTCCCATGCCAAGTGGGTGCGGGTGGAGGGCGGCGCCATCACCCACTTCGAGACCTTCATGACCGGCGAGGTGTTCGAGGCGCTCTCCAAGCACACCATCTTGTCGAAGATGATGCCGCTGGGGAAGGCGAGCCCGGCGGCGTTCGCGCGCGGCGTCGCGGCGGCGCAAGGGCTCGCCGCGCCAGGCGAACTGCTCACGCGCCTGTTCAGCATCCGCGCCGAGACGCTGTTCGGCCGGCTCGATGAGGCCGACGCCGCCGACTTCCTGTCCGGCCTCCTGATCGGAGCGGAGGTTCTGGCGGGCGCGCGGGCGGTCCGGGAGGTGGTCGTGGTGGGGGCGGCGGGGCTTGCGGCACGCTACCTCACCGCGCTCGAGCAACTCGGCATCGGCGCCGTCAATGCCCCGCCCCACGCGGCGGCGGCCGGGCTGAAGCTGATCGCGCAGCGGCGGGCCCGGTCGTGATCGCCGCCATTCCCGACGAGACGGAGACCAGAACATGACGCTCGGCGACGCGCTTCTGAAGATGCCGCTGGTGGCCATTTTGCGCGGCATCGCGCCGGCCGAGGCGGACGATATCGGCAAGGCGCTGGTGGACGCGGGCTTCACCATCATCGAGGTGCCGCTCAATTCGCCCGACCCCTACGCCTCCATCGCGGCGCTAGAGCAGAGCTACGGCGAGAGCGCGATCGTGGGCGCCGGCACGGTGCTCCACGCCGAACAGGTGGCGCGGGTCGCCGACGCGGGCGGGCGCATCGTCGTATCGCCCAATTTCGACGAGGACGTGGTGCGCGCGACCAAGCGGTGCGGCCTGATCTCGGTGCCCGGCGTGCTGACGCCGACCGAGGCGTTCCGCGCGCTCGACGCCGGCGCCGACGCGCTGAAGCTGTTTCCCGGCGATCTTTTGTCGCCGAAGGTGGTGGGCGCGATGCGCGCGGTGCTACCCAAGGAGACGGCCGTTGTGGTCACCGGCGGCGTTTCGGTGGACAATGCGGCCACGTGGCTCGCGGGGGGCGCGACCGGGCTCGGCATCGGCTCGGCCCTCTACAAGACGGGCAAGACTGTGGATGAGGTGGCGGCCGACGCGCGTCGCTTCTCGGAAGCCGCCGTGGCGGCAATGGCGGAGCGGGCAGCGTGATCGATATCCTTTCTCTCGGCGAACCGCTGGTGGAGTTCAACAATCGCGGCGGCGAGGCGTTCGTCAAAGGCTTCGGCGGCGATGCGTCCAACGTCGCCATCGCGGCGGCCCGCCAGGGCGCCACCACGGGCGTCCTGATGCATGTCGGCACCGACGCGTTCGGCGACGACCTGATGGGGTTGTGGCGGACGGAGGGCGTCTCCACCGCGGCGGTGACGCGCAATCCCAAGGCGCCCACCGGCATCTATTTCGTCCAGCACGACGAGAAGGGGCACAGCTTTTCCTACCGTCGCGCCGGATCCGCGGCGAGCCTGATGGGGCCGGAAGACCTGCCGCTGGAGGCGATCGCCCAGGCGAAAATCCTGCACCTTTCGGGCATCAGCCTCGCCATCTCCGCCTCGGCCGCCGACGCCTGCTTCGCGGCGATGCGGGCGGCGCGCGCGGCCGGCGTCACCGTCTCGCTGGACCTCAACCTGCGCAAGGCGCTGTGGCCGACGGACCGGGCGCGCGCGATCATCCACGCCGCGCTCGCCTTCACCGACATCGCGCTGCCGGGCATGGACGACGCGACGGAGCTGTCCGGCCTCGCCGACCCGGAGGAGATCGTCCGCTTCTACCAGGGCTTCGGGCCGCGGATCGTGGCGCTGACCCTGGCCGAGGACGGCGCCCTAGTGGCGGAGGGCGATGCCCTGCACACTATCCCGCCGCGCCCGGCCGAGCTGGTGGATGCCAGCGGGGCGGGCGACTGCTTCGACGGATCCTTCCTCGCCCGTTGGTGCGCGGGCGACGACGTCGCCCAGGCCGCGCGCTATGCGACGGTCGCGGCCTCGCTGTCGGTGGAGGGGCTGGGCGCCATCGCGCCGATCCCGCGCGCGAGCGACGTGAAGGCCGCGCTCGCGACCTATTCCGGCACGGCATCCTGACCGCGCGAGCGGACCAAGCGCAACCGCACGGAGAGGGTCGCAATGGCTGACGCGCCGACGATCGTGACGATCGGCGAATTGCTGGTGGAGTTCGTCTCGCACACCAAGGGCTGCGCGCTGGAGGCGATCGGCCCCTATTCGGGCCCCTATCCCAGCGGGGCGCCGGCAATCTTCCTCGACCAGGCGGCGCGCATGGGCGCGCGGGCGGCGATGGTCGGCGGCGTGGGCGACGACGGCTTCGGCCGGGCGCTGCTGGCGCGGCTGCGGTCCGACGGCGTCGCGACCGATGCCATCGCGGTGGTGGGCGAGAGGACCACCGGCACCGCCTTCGTCTCCTACTACGCGGACGGCTCGCGCGACTTCATCTTCCACATGATCGACACCGCCGCCGACCACGTGGTGTTCCGCGAAAGCCTGCTGCCGGCCGGCGATCTCGTCCTCAACGTGTCGGCGTCCTCGTTGGGCTCGCCGCCGCTGCGGGCCGCGATCCTCGCCGGGGCGGAGGCGGTGCTCGCGCGGGGCGGGCGGATCACGTGCGACCCCAACGCCCGGCCCGAATTGATGCGTGACGATGCGGCGCGCGAGGCGCTCAACGCCATCGTGGCGCAGAGCTTCTGCCTGATGCCGAGCACCAGCGACCTCGCCTTCCTGTTTCCCGGCCTCGACGAGGCGGCCGCCGTCGAGCAGCTGCTGGCCTCCTCGGCCGAGATCGTCGCGCTGAAGCGCGGCGCGGCGGGGGCGACCGTGGTGGGGCGGGGCGAGCGGCACGATTTCGCGCCCCACAGCGTGGAAGAGGTGGACCCGACGGGGGCGGGCGACGCCTTCTGCGGCACCTTCGTGGCGCTCCTGTGCCAGGGCGCCTCGCTGGAGGAGGCCGGGCGCCTCGCCAACGCGGCCGGCGCCATCGCCGTCACGCGGCGCGGGCCGATGGAGGGCAACTCGAGCCCGGCCGAGATCGCGGCCTTCCTGGAGGCGGGGGCGTGATCGACATCAAGGCGTTGATCGCGGACAACCGTGCCGGGCGGCCGGTGGGGCTGCCGTCCTTCTGCACCGCCAACGAGCATGTCCTGCGCGCCATCCTGGCGGAGGCGGCCGAAACCGGCTGGCCGACGCTGATCGAGGCGACCTGCAACCAGGTGAACCAGGAGGGCGGCTACACCGGCCTCACCGCGCGCGATTTCAAGGCCTGGATCGGCACGCTCGCCGCCGAGGCCGGCGTGCCGCAGGACCAGATCGTGCTCGGTGGCGACCATCTCGGCCCCAATCCGTGGCGCAAGGAACCGGCCGCGCAGGCGATGGACAAGGCGCGCGAACTGGTGCGCCAGTACGCGGCCGCCGGCTTCCGCAAGATCCACCTGGACGCCAGCATGGCACTCGGCGGCGAGCCGGCGCTCAGCTTCGCCGAGATCGCCGGGCGGGCGGCGGACCTGTGCGCCGTCGCGGAGGCGAGCGCGCCCGACCCCGAGGCGCTGGTCTACGTCATCGGCACCGAGGTGCCGATCCCCGGCGGCGAAACCGAGGAGCCGGACGCGCTCGACGTCACCTCCGTGGCGCGGTTCGCCGACACCATCGCCACCCATCGCGAGGCGTTCGACGCGCGCGGGCTCGGCGCGGCCTGGCCGCGCATCGTCTCGGTGGTGACGCAGCCCGGCGTCGATTTCAGCCACACCTCGGTCTTCCGCTTCGACCCCACCGGCGCCGCGCCGCTCGCCCGTGCCATCGAGGCCGAGCCGGGCCTGTCGTTCGAGGCGCACTCGACCGACTATCAGCCGGCCGAGGCGCTGCGCGCGCTGGTGGCGAGCCATTTCTTCTTCCTGAAGGTCGGTCCCGAGCTGACGTTCCGGCTGCGCGAAGCGGTCTATGCGCTGGCCGACATCGAGGATGTTCTCAAGCCGGCCGAACCCTCGCAGATCCGCCGCGTCCTCGCCGATCGCATGGCGCAAAGGCCGGACTACTGGGCCGACTACTACAAAGGCGAGCCGCGCCAGGTGGAGCTGTTGCAGCTCTACAGCTACAGCGACCGCATCCGCTACTATTGGACCGATCCGGCCGTCCGCACGGCGCTCGCGCGCCTTCTGGCCAACGTCGAAGCCGGCCGGCCGTCGGAAACCATCGTCTCGCGCTATTTCAACGGCTTCGCCTTCGGCGAGATCCCGGCCGACCCGGCCGCGATGGTGGCCGGGCACGTCGACACCACCGTGCGCCGCTACTTCGAGGCGTGCGGCTTCTCCCGCTGAGCTGTGCTCAGCAGGCGGTGAAGCCGCCGTCGATGGGCAGCGCGACGCCCGAGATCATCGACGCACCGTCGCTCAGGAGGAACACGATGGGGGCGGCGATCTCGTCCTCCGTCGCCCAGCGGCCGAGCGGCATCTGCGCCAGGAACGGCTCGCCGATATCGGGCCGGCCCCAGTAGAAGGCGGACATCTCCGTCATCACCACGGTCGGATGCACGCCGTTGACGCGGATGTTGTAGCGCCCCAGCTCCAGCGCCGACACGCGCGTGATGTTGTCGAGCGCGGCCTTGGAGGCGCCGTAGGAGATGTGGCTCTTGAGCGCCACCAGCGCGGCCTGGCTCGACACGTTGACGATGGCGCCGCCCTTGCCGAGGCGGATCATCGAGCGCGAGGCGTATTTGGTGACGAGCAGCGCGCCGCGCGTGTTGATCGCGATCACCTTGTCGAAGACGGCGATGTCGGTGTCCATCGGGGTGGCGATCTCCCCGCCGAAGCCGCCGCAATTGACGACGCCCCACAGGTCGAGCCCGTCGAGCGCGCCCTTCACGCTGTCCTCGGAGGTGAGGTCGAAGGCCAGCGTGCGGCACCCGGTGTCGGCGGCGAGGGCGTCGAGCTTGCCCTGGTCGCGCCCGCTCGCGATCACCTCGGCGTCGGCGGCGCACAGCTGGCGCACGGTGGCCCCGCCGATGCCGCCGCTCGCCCCGGTCACCAGGATCGGTCCCTTGTCGAAGCCATTCATCGCGGTCGGTCCTTTCAAGAGTGGTGTGCCGTGTGTTGTCGGGACAAATCGTTGCGCCGGCAAGCGAGGGCGCTCACGGGACAAGCGGTGGCCGGTCTTCCGCCCGGAATGCGCGACTCGGCAAAAGCGAGAGCCCGTGGGGTGTAGGGCAGGTGCATCGAACGCCTAGCGGGGTTGGGGTGGGGCGCGCAGCGCGTCGAGCAGCGCGTCGAAGGCGGACGGGTCGACGGGGCGTTGCGTGTCGAGGGTGAACACGGGTCCGAGGGCCATGGGGCGGGCGCGCTCCGCGAGCTCGAACAGCTCGTCGGCATAGGAGGCGGGCAGGTGGCCGGCGTGGCGCGTGCCGGCGCGGGCGCGGTAGCGGGCTGCCGCCGTCTCGCCCGAGACCGCGCACCACACTTCGAGCACCCGCTCGATGCCCGCCCGCGCCACATGCTCGCGCAGCACGGCCTCCGGCTGGAACCCGTGCCAGGCATCGACGACCGGCACGAGCGACGCCGGAAAGGCGGCGATGCTGGCGAAGATGGCATGATAGCTCGCGCGCCCCAGCATCCGGTTGTGGTCGCGGTCGCCGGTGCCGATATGGGCGTAGAGCCCCTCCTTGACCGTGTCGAGCGCCAGCGGGACGGCGGCGACATCGTGGGCCGCGAGGAAGGCCGTCAGCAATCCGGTCACGCTGGACTTGCCGCTGGCGGGCACGCCGTTGACGAGGATCGCCTGTTTCATCCCGCGAGCCCCTCGGCGGCGGCCCCGCCGACCTCGAAGCCGGCGAGGGCGGCGCCGATGACGCCGGCATCGTCGCCGAGGCGGGCCGCTTCCACCGGCAGCGCGAACCACCGGCTCGGCCGCTCGATGCGGGCGAGCGCCAGCGCCATGGCGCCGCCGAGCCCGCCGCCGATCAGGATCTTTCGCGGGTCCATGGCCGCCACCAGCGTCTCGATCGCGCGCTGCAGGGGGAGCGCCCAGCGCGCCAGGATGGCGGCGGCCGCAGCGTCGCCGGCCTCAGCGCGCGCCAGCAGCGCCTCGACCCTGCAGTCGGCCGGGAGCCCGGCCTCGGCCATCAACTCGCCGAGCGCGGTGCCGGAGCTGAAGGTCTCGACGCAGCCGGTGCGCCCGCAATTGCAGGTGGGCCCGCCCTCGGCGACGACGATGTGGCCGAACTGGCCCGCGAAGCCGCCGCCATACCAGGGCGCGCCGTCGACGAGGACCGCCCCGCCGATGCCGGTGCCGATGGTGAGCATGAGGAGCGTTCCGGCGGCGCCGTCCTGGCGCGCGTGCGCCTCGGCCACCAGCGCCATGGTCGCGTCGTTCTCGATGCGCGCGGCAAGGCCGGTCTCGCGCGCGAGGAGGGCCGGCAGGTCGGCGCCGGCGATGTCGAGATAGCCGGCCGAATGGATGCCCCCGCGCACGCCGTCGACACGGCCGGGAATGCCGATGCCGACGCCGATGGTGCCCGGTTCGCGCACTTCGCCGACGAGCCGCACCAGTTGCGACAGAAAGCCGTCCCGGTCGCGCGCGACGGGCTCGGCCACCTTGGCGGCAAGGCTTCCGTCCCGATCCATCCGCGCGACGCGGATGCGGGTGCCGCCAACATCGACGCCGACGGCCGTTTCGGCCCTGGCGCCCACGCTCAGGCCGCTTGCGAGGGCCGCAGGGCGTGCGCGTCGAGCACGTCCTGGATCTGTCGCAGCCGGGCGCTGGCGATGTTTTCCAGCCGCGTCTTCTGCGTTTGCGGATCGAGCGAGATGCAGTCCTTCCACAAGGCGCGGCCCGCGATGACGCCCGACGCGCCGTTGGCCATGGCCGTCTCGACCTGGCCGATGAAGGTCTCGTGGTCGACGCCGGCCGACAGCACCGCCCACGGAACGCCGGCGCACAGCGCGCTGATGCGCGCGCACGCCTCGGCCGTGCCGGGGAAGGGCAGCTTCAGGACCTTGGAGCCGGCCTCCAGCGCCATGCGCGCGCAATCCACGATGAGGTCGGGGAAGGCGGCGGCATAGTCGCCCGCCGCTTCGTCATCGAGGCGGTAGGTCAGGATCTCGACGACGAGCAGCAGGTCCTCGCGCGCGAAATCGGCCACGCAGTCGGCGATGATGGCCATGTTGACGGCGTTCGCCTCGGGACGGTCGGGCCGCAGGTACACCATCAGCTTGGCGCCCGTGCCGCCCAGCTCGCGCACGCGCCGCGCGGTGGTGCCCGGCACCAGCTTGGAGATGCGGTAGCCATTGGCGTCCGTGTCCCAGCCCGACGCGTCGAGCCCCACCAAAAGGGCGGTGTCGCGGGCGAGCACGCCGTCGTCCACCACGCCGGGCACCGCGCACACGGCATCGAGCAGCACGCAGGACGCCTTGTTCGCGAGGTAGCGCACGATATCGGCCTTCACCGTGCCGAGCATGGCCTCGTCGATGGCGGCCTGCGCTTCCGGTGTGTCGGCCAGCACCTTGCGCATGCCGCCGCGCTGGTCGCACGCCACCACCATCATGAAGCCGTTGGAGCCGCAGATCTGCTGATAGCCGCGCAGCTCGGCGGTCGTCATCGTGTGCGTCATGTCGAGGCTCCCTTCGTCTCCCGGTCGCGGCGATCGGTTCGTGCCGGCCGCCTGGAGGGGAAATACATCTGGAGGCTGCAAGTCTCAACAATTTTTTGCAGAAAGAAATTTCTCACAGGCGCCCTTCGAGCTCGTCCAGCAGCAGGCGGGCGGTTCGCGCGTCGGTCACCAGCGCGTTGATCATCTTGGAGCGGGCGGCGCCGATGATGGCGCGCAGCTTCTCGCTGCCGGTGGCGACGGCGATGCTGAGCGGGGTGCGGCGGAGCTGGCCGGCGCTCACCGCCATCAGGTCGGCGTGGCCGGGCCAATCGATCTCGTGGCCGGCGGCGTCGAAATAGTGGCGCACCACATCGCCCACCACGCGCTCCGATTCGTGCCGGCCGAAGACGATGTCGCGATTGGTGGAGGCGTTCTGGAAATCGCCGATGCCGAGGATGGCGACGTCGATCTTGGGCCACAGGTCGAGGATGCGCGAGGTGGCGCGGTCGCGCAGCAGCACGGCGCGCAACTCCGGCGAGGGCAGGGACGGGGCGTGCAGGAAGCAGGCCTGGCCTTGCATCTGCTCGGCGGCGATGCGCACGAACTCGTTGATCTGGAAGTGGGAAGCGGTTTCGTCCAACCCGCCCATGGTGGGCACGATCGTGACGCCGGGGATCTTCGGCAGCCCGGCCGCGATCACCGCCTGGATCGTCCGCCCCCAGCCGATGGCGACGACCGATCCGGCCGACAGCTCGCGGCTTTTCAACAGGAGGGAGATCTGCGAGGACAGCGCCGCCACCGCGCCGCTGTCGGAGGTCTCGACCACCCGCACGTCGACGAGCCCCAGCGCGCTGCGCAGCCGGTCGCCGATCTCGTCGATCTCGTCCAGCTCGGCGACGTGGATGCGCACGATCGCCTCCTCGCGAGCCCGGGCGAGCAGGCGCGAAACCGACGCCGTCGAGATCTGCAACTTCCGCGAGACCTCCACCTGGGACAAGCCCTCGAGGTAATAGAGTTTCGCGGCCGTATGCATTAAGCTCCGGTTGAGTGCTGTGGAACTGGCTCGGATCACGCCACCTGCATCGCGAAATTAATTTCAGAGAAATTCATCATAAAACGATCCTGCCATATGGACAATTCGATAATTGTCCATACGATCTGCGCCAAACGCGATTCCAACAATGAATTCGCGATCAAACGCAAGCGGCCGAAGAATGGCCGCGAACAAGGAGGGATGTTTGGTGAGAAACCTTATTAAATCCGCGGCTGTCGTACTTGCTCTCGGCGGCGCAGGCGCTGCGCAGGCGCAGGATGACATCACCATTACGCTGGTGCCCGGCCTGACGACGGACGCTTTCTACATCACCATGAACCGCGGCGCGCAGGCGGCGGCCGAAGCGCTCGGCATCACCGTGGACTTCCAGGGCGCCGAAGAGTTCGACCCGGTCCTGCAGACGCCGGTGCTCGACGCGGTGATCGCGCGTGGCCCCGACGCCATCCTGATCGCCCCGACCGACAGCACCCAGATGATCGAGCCGCTGCGCCGCGCCAGCGAGCAGGGCATTCCGGTGATCACCGTCGACACCTTTATTGACGACGGCAAGTACCAGGACGGTGCCGGCGACGGCGACTTCCCGCTGTCCTACATCGCCTCCGACAATGTCGGCGGCGGACGCATGGCGGCCCGCTTCATGGCCGAGGCGATCGGCGGCAAGGGCAAGGTGTACGTCTCCAACGTGCGGCCCGGCATCTCGACCACCGACCAGCGCGAGGAAGGTTTCAAGGCCGAGATGGCCGAGAACTTCCCCGACGTGGAAGTGCTGGACACCCAGTATAACGAGAACGACGCTTCGCTGGCCGCCTCGCAGTTCCAGGCCGTGATGGCCCGCAACCCCGACATCGCGGGCGTGTTCGGCGCGAACCTGTTCTCCGCGATCGGCGCGGGCAACGGCGTCGAGGGTGCCGGCAAGGCCGACGAGGTGACCGTGATCGCCTTCGACGCGCCGCAGAGCATCGTCGACAACATCTCCACGGGCCTGGTCGACGCCGCCATCGCGCAGCATCCGGCCGAGATCGGCTACTTCGGCGTGATGGCCGCCTACGCCCACCTTACCGGCCAGTCGGTGCCCACCACCATCGGCACCGGGTTCACCGTCATCAATGGCGACAATGTCAACGATGAGGACATCGTGAAGTTCATCTACTCCGAATGACCGACACCACGGCAAAGAACAAGACAGGGGCCTTAATCCTAAGGTCCCTGTTGAACGGCTGGTCCTGGCTGTTCCTCATCGGCATTCTCGTCTTCTTCGAGGCCTACGCCAGGATCCAGACTGGGGATACCTTTCTCCTTCGGCTCTACAGCATCCAGTCCATCGCAATCGCCGCGTCGCAGATCCTGCTCCTGGCGCTGGGGCTGACGCTGGTGATCGTGGCCGGGCACATCGACCTGTCCATCGGGTTCACCACCGGGCTCTCGGCGGTCGTGATGGCGCTCATCATCCGCCTCATCGGCGCGGATGCGGGGTGGTTCGCGGTGATCGGCGGCATCGCCGTCGGCCTGTTCGCGGCAATGGTGGTCGGGCTCGTCAACGGGTGGCTGGTGGCGATCCTCAACGTGCCGAGTTTCATCGGCACCCTGGGCACCTACGGCATCGCGCGCGGCATGGCGCTGATCGTCGCCGGCGGCGCCACGGTCTCCATCCGCAGCGAGGAGGCGCGCTCCATCGGCAACGGCGACATCCTCGGCGTGCCGGTGCCGGTCCTCATCGCGGGCCTGCTCGCGCTCGCCTGCCACTACGTGCTGCAGCACACCAAGTTCGGGGTGCACACCTATGCGCTCGGCGCCAACCGCGCCTCCGTCGAGCGGGCGGGCGTCGACGTCAAGCGCCACCTCATCCAGCTCTTCGTCATCTCCGCGCTGACGGCGGGCGTCGGCGGGCTCATCTACACCGGCCGCTTCTCGGCGGGCGCCGCCAACGCGGGCGAGCCGATCCTGCTCTACGCGGTCGCCGCGGTGTTCATCGGCGGCGCCTCGCTGACGGGCGGGCAGGGCACGGTGATCGGCACCGTGATCGGCGCCTTCATCATCGCGGTGATCCAGTTCGGCCTCGTCTTCTCCGGCCTGCCGCCCTACTGGCAGTTCGTCGCGGTGGGCCTCGTCATCATCGTCGCCGTGCTGGTCGACCAGTCGAGAGACCGGCTGTTGCAGGGGGCAGGGCCATGAGCGCGCTGCTGGAGGCCCGCGGCCTCAAGAAGCGCTTCGGCGGCAACGAGGCCGTCTCCAACGTTTCCTTCGTGGTCAACGCGGGCGAGTGCGTGGTGCTGGCGGGCGACAACGGCGCCGGCAAGTCCACCGTCATCAAGATGATCTCGGGCGTCTACACGCCGACCGAGGGCGAGGTGCACTTCGACGGGCGCCTCATCACCGGCCGGAGCGCGGAGGCGGTGCGCAGCGCCGGCATCGAGACGATCTACCAGGACCTCGCCCTGGCGGACAATCTCGACCCGGGCCTCAACCTTTATCTGGGGCGCGAGCGGACGCGGCGGATCCTGGGGCTGCCGTTCCTCGACCGCAAGGCGATGCGGCGCGATGCGGTCGACGTGCTGAAGAGCCTCGGCATCGTGGTGCCGGATCCGACCCTGCCGGTGCGCGACCTGTCGGGCGGCCAGCGCCAGTCCATCGCCATCGCGCGGGCGATCCACTGGCAGGCCAAGCTCGTGATCATGGACGAGCCGACGGCGGCGCTGGGCGTGCCGGAGCAGCGCGAGGTGATGGCGCTGATCGGACGGCTGAAGTCGCAGGGCGTGGGCATCATCCTGATCTCGCACAACCTACCGGACATCTTCGCGGCGGCGGACCGGATCATCGTGCTCGCCCGCGGCGTCGTCGCCGGCGAACGCCGCCCGAGCGAGACCAACGACGAGGAAATCGTGCGCATGATGATGGGCGCGACCCTTTGATCCTCCCGGCGCCGGCGCGGCTCGCGCCGGCGTCGACCCCGCTCGGCGCGAGGCGTCGCGGGCGCGTCCAAGCCGATCAGTTTGTCACGGACATGCCGAGACGGCTTTAACCAACCCCCTCAAAGGCGTTTTCACGTTCGGGCTCTAGGCTGCGCGTATGCGACAGCTATGGAAACCCCTCTTGATCGTCGCCAGCGTCCTGGCGCTCACCGGTTGCGGCAGCACGCCGCCGACGGCGATCAACGACGTGTGTTCGGTGTTCGCGCAGCGCGACAACCTGTTCCGCGACTGGCACGCCGACGCCAAGCGGACCGAGCGCAAGTACGGCATCCCCGTTCCGGTGCTGATGGCGACGATGCGGGTGGAATCGGGCTTCGACGGCGATGCCAAGCCGGCGCGCACCAAGCTCCTGGGCTTCGTCCCCTGGAAGCGCCCGTCCTCGGCCTACGGCTACAGCCAGGCGCTGGACGGGACGTGGGACCAGTATCGCCGCGAGACGGGCTCGCCGATGGCGCGGCGCACCAACTTCTCCGACTCGGTCGATTTCGTCGGCTGGTACTATTCCAAGACCGTCGAGAAATACGGCGTCTCGCGCGACGACGCCTACTCGCTCTACCTGAGCTACCGCTACGGCTGGACCGGGTTCGCCCGCGGCAGCTGGCAGAACGATGCGGGCGCCCGCAAGACCGCGGCGCGCACGGCCAGCATTGCCGACAACTACGCGCTCCAGCTGCGCGGCTGCTGAGGCCGCGCCGCGCTCGAGCTGCCCTCTAGCGCATATCGCGCCCGTTCGGGCGCGAGGTTGGTGATCCCACTTGAGCGGGACGTGCTTGTCTCATGATGTCTTTGCCTTTTCCGGGCAGGGAGAAGGCGCTGCAGGGAAGATTGCA
>JAUIJH010000002.1 GCA_030431335.1 Alphaproteobacteria bacterium | reverse complement strand
TCCGTGCTCGCCTGCTCGGGCTTTGCGGCCGTGTGCGGTTCCTCGCTCGCCACCGCCGCCTCGATGGGGCGCATCGCCATACCCGAGATGGTGCGGGCCGGCTACGCCCCCTCCATCGCGGCCGGCGCCATCGCGGCCGGCGGCACCATCGGCGCGCTGATCCCGCCCTCGATCCTGATGATCCTCTACGGCATCTTCGCGGAGACCTCGATCACGAAGGTCTTCCTCGGCGGCATCGGCATCGGGCTCCTGACGGCTGTGTCCTATGCCGCCGTCATCCTGCTCCTGACGTGGCTGCGTCCCGACCTTGTGCCGCGGCGCCCGGTGGAGGACGTGCGGTTGTCGGCGCGCGAGGCGCTGGGGCGGGTGTGGCCAGTGCTCCTCCTCATCGCCATCGTGTTCGGCGGGCTGTTCTCGGGGCTGTTCACCGCCACCGAGGCGGGAGCCATCGGGGCCGCGGGCGCCATATTGTGCGCGGCGCTCGTGCGGCGGATGACCGTGGCGGTGCTGAAGAAATCGCTCCTGGAAACCTTGATGACGACGGCCTCGCTGCTGATCATCGGCGTCGGGGCGGCGATGTTCACGCGCTTCCTGGGCATCACGGGGCTGTCCAACTTCATCGCAACCCAGGTGGGCGCGGCCGACATCGGCTACTACGAGCTGATGCTGATCATCTTCCTGGTCTACCTCGCGCTCGGCATGGTGATGGAGCCGTTCGGGGCGATGCTGGTGACGCTGCCGGTGTTCATCCCGCTGCTGGAGGCGCAAGGGGTGAGCCTCGTCTGGTTCGGCGTCTTCGTGGTGAAGCTGCTGGAGATCGGCATGATCACGCCGCCGGTGGGGCTCAACGTCTTTGTCATCCGCAACGTGGCGAGCGAGCACGTGCGGACGATGCAGATCTTTGCCGGCGTCGCGCCGTTCTTCGTCGCCGACCTGGTGGTGGTGGCACTGCTGATCGTTTTCCCGGCCATCGCATTGACTTTACCGGCGTTGCTGTAGCCTTCTTGCGGCAAGGAAAAACGGGCGGTGGGGACGCGGATGAGCCACGCAGTGCAGCATATTCGGACGGCGTTGCTGGCAACGATGCTGGCGGCGAGCGCGTCGGCCGCCACCGCGCAGACGGAAGCCGGCGGCAACAACCTCGTGACCGCCGATCTGGTCGCGACCGAGATCCGCCACCAGGGCTACCCGTGCCACGAGCCCTCCAGCGCCATCCGCGACAAGGACGAATCCACGCCCGGCGAGACGGTCTGGTTCATCGGCTGCGACAACGCCAACTACAAGGTGCGCCTGGTGCCCGACATGGCCGCCGAGATCACGCCCATCGACTGAGCCCGCCTCAGAACGGCAGCCCGACATATTGCTCGGCGAGCACCGTGCGGGCGGCGACCGAGTGCTCCAGGTAGGCGATGTCGCTTTCCTGGATCCGCTGGTCGAACTCGTTCTGGTCGGGGAAGCGGTGCATGGTGGTGGTGAGCCACCAGGAAAAGCGGATCGCCTGCCACACCCGCGCCAGCGCGCGCTGCGAATAGGTGTCGATGCCCTCGTCGTCGCCGCCATAGTGGCCGATCAGCGCTTCGGACAGGTAGTGCACGTCGCCGATGGCGAGGTTGAGCCCCTTGGCGCCCGTCGGCGGCACGATGTGGGCCGCGTCCCCCACCAGGAAGAGATTGCGCCAGCGCATCGGCTCGGCCACGAACGAGCGCAGCGGGGCGACGGATTTTTCGATCGCCGGGCCGGTTTCGAGCCGCTCGGCCGCGTCGTGCGGGATGCGCCGGCGCAGCTCGTCCCAGAACGCCGCGTCGCTCCAGGCCGCCACCGTGTCCTCGATGGGCACCTGGATATAGTAGCGGCTCAGATGCTGGTTGCGCATGGAGCAGAGCGCGAAGCCGCGGCTGTGGTTGGCGTAGATCAGTTCCTCGCTGACCGGAGGCGTCTCGCTCAGGACGCCGAGCCAGCCGAACGGATAGTGCCGTTCGTAGGTCTTCAGCACATCGGCGGGGATGCAGGTGCGGCTCACGCCGTGGGAACCGTCGCAGCCGACGATGAAATCGCAGTCGACACGCTCGCCGCGCCCATCCTTGACGAAGGTGACCGCGCTTTCGTCGAGATGGGGCGTGACGTCGGCTGCCTCGTCGATGACGATGCCGCCCATCGCGTCGCGCGCGGCATAAAGATCGTGCGTCACCTCGGTCTGGCCGTAGACCATGATGGACTTGCCGGCGCGCTCCTGGAAATCGATGCGGAAGCCGCGGTTGCGGGCGGCGATATAGGTGCCGGAGTGGACGAAGCCCTCCCGGTCCATCCGCGCGCCGACGCCGGCCTGGCGCAGCACCTCCGTGGAGCCCCATTCCAGGACGCCGGCGCGGATCCGCGACAGCACGTGCGCGCGCGTGGAGCGCTCCAGCACCACGGTGTCGATGCCCGCCCGGTGCAGGAGCTGCGACAGCAACAGGCCGGAAGGTCCGCCCCCGATGATGCAAACCTGTGTCCGCATTCGCCCCGCCCCGCCCCTGCCTTCACCGACCGAAGAATGTTTCCAAGGACACAATAGCTACACCACCGTGCGCATGGCCGGAAGCCGCTCGCGCTAAAATTGCCGGGTCACGCGCGAGCGTGCCCGGTGCATTGTGGCGGTGGGGTGGGATGGGGGCGGCGGCGTGTGGCCGGCGAGAGCGGATCCGATAGATCGGGATTGCAGCACTTGGCCCGCGCCCGCCCGGGCGCGGGATGCCTTAGGCTTTCGGTGCGTCCGTCAGCCAGTCGGGCACGCTGTCGCGCGCGATCTGCTCCTCGGGGGGCATCGGGCGGCGCACGACGGCGAAACGGTCGCCGGAGACGAGCACCTCGGGGGCGAGGGTGCGGGTGTTGTAGGTGCCGGACTGCACCGCGCCGTAGGCGCCCGCCGTCATCACCGCCAGGAGATCGCCGCGCGCGACCGGCGGCATCGGGCGGGCAAGCGCCAGATAGTCGCCCGTCTCGCACACGGGGCCGACCACATCGACGGGCGCCAGCGGGCCGGGGCGCGGCACGACCGGGCGGATCTCGTGATGGGCATCGTACAGCGTGGGCCGGATGAGGTCGTTCATCGCCGCATCGACGACGACGAAGGTCTTCGCCTCGCCCTCCTTCATGTGCACCACGCGGGTGAGGAGGATGCCCGCGTTGGCGGCGATGGCGCGGCCCGGCTCCACCAGCACGGTGCAGCCGAAGCGGTTGGAGAAGCGCGCCACCAGCGCGGCGTATTCCTGCGGCTCGGGCGGGATGGCGCGCGCGTCCTCGTAGGGCACGCCGAGGCCGCCGCCGAGGTCGACGTGGCCGATGTCGTGGCCGTCCGCGCGCAGGGCATCGAGCAGCGTGCCCATGACGGTGAAGGCGGCCTCGAAGGGCGCGAGCGAGGTGATCTGCGAGCCGATGTGCATGTCGACGCCGGCCACCTTGAGGCCCGGCATCGCCGCCGCCTCGGCGTAGATCGCCCGCGCACGCGACAGGGGGATGCCGAACTTGGTCTCGGCCGCGCCGGTGGCGATCTTGGCGTGGGTGCCGGACTGTACGTCCGGATTGACGCGCAGCGACACCGGGGCGACGAGGCCCTTCTGCACGGCGATCGCCGACAGCGCCACGAGCTCGCTCTCCGATTCGGCATTGAAGCAGAAGATGCCCGCGTCGAGCGCCGCGGCGAGCTCGGCGTCCGTCTTGCCGACGCCGGAGAACACGATGCGATCGGCCGGCACGCCCGCCGCCAGCGCCCGCTTGAGCTCGCCCCCCGACACCACGTCCATGCCCGCGCCGAGCGAGCCGATCAGCGTCAGCACGGCCTGGTTGGAGTTGGCCTTCATCGCGTAGCAGACGAGGTGGGGCACGCCGGCGCTCGCGAGCGCCTCGGTGAACACGCGCACGTGGCGGGTGAGCGTGGCGGTGCTGTAGACGAAGCACGGCGTGCGCACCGCCTCGGCAATGGCGCGGAGGGGCACGTCTTCGGCGCAAAGCTCGCCGTTCTTGGGCGCGAAATGGTGCATCAGAGCAGCGGGTCGAGCACGAACGGGCGGTCGGGTACCTGGCGGCTCTGCTGGTCGACGGGATCGACGGGCGCGGTCGGCCCGGCGAGCGGCGGCTGCTCGGGCGAGCCGCGGCGGCCGCATGCGCCCACGAGCAGCGCGGGCAGCAGCGCGAGGAACACGGCGCGGCGCATCACGAGGCGGGGTCCAGCAGCGCACGCCAGCGGGCCACCTCCTCGCGCACCCGCGAGGGCGCGGTGCCGCCGATGCTGACGCGCGAGGCGACGGAGCGGTCCACCGTCAGCACCTCGAGCGCGGAAGGGCCGATGCGCGCATCGACCGCCTGCAGCTCCTCCAGCGTGAGGTCGGCGATCTCCTTGCCCTTGGCCTCGGCCGCGCGCACGGCGGCGCCGGTGATGTGGTGCGCGTCGCGGAACGGCAGGCCCGCCTCGCGCACCAGCCAATCGGCGAGGTCGGTCGCGGTGGTGTGGCCCTTGGAGGCGAGCGCGCGCATGGCGTCGGCGTTGACGGTCATGTCGCGCACCATGCCGGCCGAGGCCCGCACCATCAAGGACAGCGCCGCCATCGCGTCGAACACCGGCGGCTTGTCTTCCTGCATGTCCTTCGAATAGGCGAGCGGCACGCCCTTCATGACGACGAGCAGCGTGTTGAGCGCGCCGATGATGCGGCCGGACTTCGCCCGCACCAGCTCCGCCGCGTCGGGGTTCTTCTTCTGCGGCATGATCGAGGAGCCGGTGGTGAAGGCGTCCGACAGGCCGATGAAGCCGAACGGGGCCGAGCACCAGATCACCACCTCCTCGGCGAAGCGGGACAGGTGCGTGGCGCAGATGGCCGCGCCCGCCAGCGCCTCCAGCGCGAAGTCGCGCGCCGAGACCGCATCCAGCGAGTTGCGCTGCGGACCGTCGAAGCCGAGCGCCAGCGCGGTCATCGTGCGGTCGATGGGAAAGGCGGTGCCGGCGAGGGCGGCGGCGCCCAGGGGCGATTCGTTCATCCGGGCGCGCGCGTCGGCGAAGCGGCCGCGGTCGCGCGCCAGCATCGCCACATAGGCGAGGCAGTGGTGGCCGAACGTCACCGGCTGGGCCGATTGCAGGTGGGTGAAGCCGGGCATCACCGTTGCCGCGTGCTCTTCGGCCACGTCGACGAAGGCGCGCTGCAGGTCGGCGAGCTCGGCGTCGAGCGCGTCGAGCGCGTCGCGCACCCACAGCTTGAAGTCGGTCGCCACCTGGTCGTTGCGCGAGCGGGCCGTGTGGAGGCGCCCGGCCGGCTCGCCAATCAAGTCCTTGAGGCGCGACTCGATGTTCATGTGGATGTCTTCGAGCGCGCGGGAGAAGGGGAAGTCCCCTGCGTCGATCTCCGCCTTGACCTTTTTCAGGCCCTCGGTGATGGCTCTCGCGTCGGCTTCGGAGACGATGCCGGTGGCGCCCAGCATCGCGACGTGCGCCAGGGAGCCTGCGATGTCCTGGTCGGCGAGGCGCTTGTCGACGTCGATGGAGGCGTTGATCTCCTCCATCAGCGCACCGGGGCCGGTGGCGAAGCGGCCGCCCCACAGGGCATTGCCGCCCGAACTGGGCTTTTGCGCGCTCATGAGGAGTGCGCCGGGTGGAACGGGGAGTGTGCCGTGGGGCGGCGGATTTGGGTCATCTTGGGTGCGGCCGCTCTTGGCGTTGCGGTGTTTGGTGCCGCGGTTCTCATCACGGTGCGACCGGATCTCTTTAGAGATGTGGCAGGCGCGTCGCAATGCCAGGCGGCCACGCGGATGGCCGCGGCGGTGAAGCCGTTCGCCAAAGGCACCATGGTCGGCTTCGCGCCGATCACCCCCGCCGACCTCTCTGCCCTGCCCTTTGACGGGCGCGGCGAAGAGGCCGAGACCATCGCCGCACTGAAGGGGCGGACCGTTCTGTTCAACCTGTGGGCCACGTGGTGCGCGCCGTGCCGCGTCGAGATGCCGTCGCTGGCGGCGCTCCATGCCGAGAAGGCGGACGAGGATTTCGCGGTCGTCGCCGTTTCGGTCGACAACCGAGACGCCAACAGGCCGGAAGACTTTCTGGCCGAAACGGGCGCCAGCGCCCTCGACTACCACCGCGAGCCGACGATGACGCTGTTCAACTCGCTCAAGCAGGCCGGGCTCGCGGCCGGCATGCCGACGACGCTGCTGATCGCGCCCGACGGCTGCGCTGCCGGCGTTCTGGGCGGAGCGGCCGACTGGCACAGCGCCGACGCCGCGGCGCTGATCGACGCCGCCGTCGCCAGCACCCGCTGACCCAAGCGTTTCTCTCCTGAAATACAAAACAATGTGATCGCCGGCACAGTTTCGCGCCGGCTTGCTGCATAATTGTAGGGTGGGTCACGGTCGCGTGACCTCCCAGCGGCGCAATTGTGCAACACCCGGAGATATCTCAAGAATTGTTAACCTTTGCACCGGCTTTAAAGCTCGATACTGCGCCGACGCTGAAACAAGATAAGGTCGGATACGGAGTCAAGCTATGCGTTTTTTCAAGTCTTACTTCCTCGCTGCATCTGCCGCGTTGCTTATGGTGGCGGTTTCATTCAGCACCGCGCAAGCTGCTCGCGTCAGCGCGACGGTGGATCTGTCGACCCAGCGGATGTACGTGTCCATCGGGGGTAAGCCGGCATACGCATGGGCGGTTTCGACCGGCCGCAAAGGCTACAGGACGCCAACGGGCAAATATCGGCCGACGCGGATGTACCGCGAGTACTATTCGCGCAAGTACGACAACGCGCCGATGCCGCACTCGATCTTTTTCCGCGGCGGCTATGCGATCCATGGGACCACTTACACCAAATCCCTCGGCCGGCCGGCCTCGCACGGCTGCGTCCGCCTGGCGCCCGGCAACGCCCGCACGCTCTACAACCTCGTGCGCAAGTACGGCGCAAACAACACGCATATCAGTATTCGCCACTGACCAATCGGGCGCGCCCGTCACCCGGCGGGAGCGCTCCAGTCCCGGCACAGCGTCTGGGCCGCCCTCCTCCGGGGCTGCCGGCACCCTCGCCTGGGGCAAGGCTGGGCAACCGCGCCGATGGCGCGTAGCGTGCGCGTCGAAGCGTCAGCACGGGATACGCGCCCATGTCGGTTGAATTCCTTCTCACCTCGCTCGTCGTGTGCCTGTTGCCGGGAACGGGGGTGCTCTACACGCTCGCCATCGGGCTGGGGCGCGGCTTCCGGCCCAGCCTTGCGGCGTCGCTGGGTTGCACATTCGGCATCGTGCCGGCGGCGCTGGCCAGCATCGTCGGCCTCTCCGCACTGCTGCACACCAGCGCCCTCGCCTTCCTGACCGTGAAATATGCCGGCGTCGCCTACCTGTTTTTCATGGCGTGGACCATCCTGCGCTCCGGTGGCGCTCTCGCCGTCTCGGAAAATCGCGGCAAGGACAGCGCCTGGCGCATCGCGATCACCGGGACGCTGCTCAATGTGCTGAACCCGAAATTGTCGCTGTTCTTCCTGGCGTTCCTGCCGCAATTCGTGCCGGCGAACGCGACGAGCCCAACCGTGTCGCTGATCGTGCTGGCGGCGGCCTTCATGGCGATGACGTTCGTGGTGTTCGCGCTCTACGGCGCGTTCGCCTCGCTGGCGCGCGACTATGTGGTGGCGCGCCCGGTGGTGATGCGGTGGATCCGGCGCAGCTTCGCCGCCGCCTTCGCCGGCCTCGGCCTGCGCCTCGTCACCACGCAGGGCTGACCGCCGCCATCGCTCGCCGCAACACCCGGCAAAAGCCGGAACAAAGGGATTTCACATGGCCATCGGCGGCGACTTCACGCGGCGGCTTCTGACGGACGCCGGCCTCGCGGCGGGGATGCGAGTGCTCGATCTCGGCTGCGGCACGGGCGAGGTGAGCCTGATCGCGGCCGAGCTGGTCGAACCGGGCGGCGAGGTGGTGGGTGTCGACCGGGACGCCGGCGCGCTGGACACGGCCCGCGCCCGGGCCGCCGAGGCCGGGCACGCCCAAGTCAGCATCCTCGCCGGGGATATCGAGGCGCTGCCCGACCTCGACCTGTTCGACGCCATCGTCGCCCGGCGGGTGCTGATGTACCTCGCCAACCCCGTCGCGGTGCTCGAGCGGCTGGTGCCGGCGCTGCACCCGGCCGGGCTGATCGCCGTGCACGAGCACGACATGACCATGGTGCCCGCCAGCGTCGGCGAGATGCCGCTGCACGAGAGGGTCCAGTCCTGGGTGCGGCAGATGCTGCTGGCGGAAGAGGCCGACACGCACATGGGCTTTCACCTCCATGCGACGCTGTCGCAGGCGGGGTTCTCCGTCGAGACCGTGAGAGCCGAAGCCGTGGTGCAGACGCCCTCCCAGCGCTACGAGCTGGCCGAGATCGTCGCCGCCATCTGGCCGCGCATCCTCGCCCACGGCATCGTGGACGAGGCGGAGGCCGATGTCGAAACCCTCGCCGAGCGGCTGGAGGCCGAGCGCATCGCCACCGGCGCCACCTATGTGGGCGACATGATGTTCGGCGCCTGGGGCCGCAAGCTGAGCTGAAGCCGGCGCCCGGAGACCGGGCGCCGCGCGATCAGATCACGTAGGAGGCAAGCGGCGGAAAGCCGTTGAAGGCGACGGCCGAATAGGTCGTCGTATAGGCCCCGGTGCCGGCGATCAGCAGCTCATCGCCGATCTCCAGGGTGATCGGCAGCGGATAGGGCTTCTTCTCGTACAGCACGTCGACCGAATCGCAGGTCGGCCCGGCCAGCACGCACGGCACCGCGTCGCCCTCGCGCTCGGACAGGATCGGATAGCGGATCGCCTCGTCCATGGTCTCGGCGAGGCCATTGAACTTGCCGATGTCGAGATAGACCCAGCGGATGTCGTCCTTCGCCTTCTGCGAGATGAGGATGACCTCCGACTTGATCACGCCGGCGTTGCCCACCATGCCGCGGCCGGGCTCGATGATCGTCTCGGGCAGGCGGTTGCCGAAGTGGGTGCGGATCGCTCCGTTGATCGCCTCGCCATAGGTCGCCTCGCCCGGAATGTCCTCCAGGTAGCGCGTGGCGAAGCCGCCGCCGAGGTTGACCATCTTCAACTCGATGCCGCGCTCGAACAGGGTGCGAAAGATGTCCGCCGCCGAGGCGAGCGCCGAATCCCACGCATGCGGGTTCTTCTGCTGCGAGCCGACGTGGAACGACACGCCATAGGCGGTGAGGCCGGCGCGGTGCGCGTGCTCCAGCACGTCGATCGCCATCTCGGGCTCGCAGCCGAACTTCTTCGACAGCGCCCACTCGGCGCCCTCGCCCTCGCACAGGATGCGGCAGAACACCCGCGCGCCCGGTGCCTGGCGGGCGACCTTGTCGACCTCCGCCTCGCAATCGACCGCGAACAGGCGCACGCCGCGCTGATAGGCGGCCGCCACGTCACGCTCTTTCTTGATGGTGTTACCGAACGAGATGCGGTCCGCGCTCGCACCGGCGGCGAGCGCCATGTCAATCTCCTGCACCGAGGCGCAGTCGAAGTTGGACCCGAGGCTGGCGAGCAGCGACAGGATTTCCGGCGCCGGATTGGCCTTCACCGCATAGAAGATGCGGCTGTCGGGCATCGCGCGCTCGAAACGCAGGTAGTTCTCCCGCACGACCTCGAGGTCGATGACGAGGCAGGGACCCTCCGGACGTCGGTCGCGGAGAAAGGCTTTGATACGATCGGTCATCGCAGTAACCCCAAGCTCAAAGTTACAGCGTCGATCCGGCGTCCTCCGCCTGCGCTTTGGAGGCGCGGAACGGATTCGGTCGGCTCGATGGCCCGCACGGAACAGCCCGGCGGACACGGCGCGTCACAGGTCCGACAAGCGCGAACGCTCGGCGGGGCGGTTGGCCTTGGGGTGCACGGTTGGTCGCCGTGGCCCGCGGCCTGTGATGCTAGCGCTTTGGTTTGGGGGTGAACCCGCTCCGCACGCCTGGCAAGGATGTAGTCGCCTCTTCAGTGACCCCGGCCTTTGGACGGCCGGAAGAGACCAAGGAAGCCCTCTACGTCGTTGCTTCAAGTCGCGCTGCGCTGTTGGAAACGGCGGCTCCTCGCCACCCAGACCTCCAACGCAGGGTCCGGTTTAATCCGGAAGACCGGTCATGCCCCGCCCCGGGAAGGTTCCCCGAAGCGTGACCGGCACGCGACCACAGGCACGTGCGAAATTGGGCACGGCGTATATGCTGTAAAACGGCGGCGGTTGCAAGGGGTGTTTTCGCGGAATTGCCGCACTTATTGCGCCCCGGATTCGCGGCATCGACACGGGCGGCAAGTGTTGCGCAAAAGCCGTGCCGGCCGAGGCCCGGACCTGCGTAATCCGGCGGGATCGCGGGGCCCCGGAGCCTTGCCCGGGGCCGACATGATGCCGTGCCGGCCCGGAGCGCGGCGGGCGATCCGGCGCCCCGAGGCGGCCAGGTCAGCCGATGGCGAGCTTGTCGGCGTAGCGCTGGGCGAATTCCTGCCAGTCGCCCTCGGCGTGGCGGTCCGCGCGCAGCGGCGTCAGCGTGATCTTGTTGGCGCGGAGCTGCTCGTAGTCGCACGAGGGGTCCTCTGGCGCGTTGCGCTCGCGGCGGAACTGGAGCCAGTGATAGGACAGGCCCCGGATGTCGAACCGCTCCTCCACCCTGACGCCGCCGATGAGCCCGTGCCCCGGACGGCAGATGGACAGGCCGGTGACCTCCTCCGGCCGGCACGCCGGGAAGTTGATGTTGGGTGCGATCGGGCGCGGCCAGTCGAGCGAGAACAGGCGCTCCACCAGCGGTCCGGCATAGCGGCGGGCCGTCTCCCAGTGGATTTCGGTGCCGTGGATGAGCTGGCTGAGGGCAATGGCCCGCACGCCCACCAGAAGCCCCGTCATCGCCGCGCCGACGGTGCCGGAATAGGCGATCGAATCGGCCATGTTGCCGCCGCGATTGACGCCGGACAGGATGAGGTCGGGCTTGCGGTCCATCAGGTGCTCGACGCCCAGCACCACGCAGTCCGCCGGGGTGCCCCGCACGAAGAAGCGCTTCTCGTCCTCGCGGTGCACGCGCAGCGGCTCGTGCAGGCTGATCGAGTGGCTGACGCCCGACTGGTCGAACTCGGGCGCCACCACCCACACATCGTCGGTCAGGGTGCGCGCCACCTCTTCCAGGAGGCGGATGCCGTCGGCCCGCGCCCCGTCGTCGTTGGTGATCAAGATCCGCATGGCACGCACCGTCCTTTGCTTGTCAGAGCGACCGGCGTCCGCGAACGCCGGCCGATGTTGTCCGCTTGCGGCGCGGGTCGATTCGCGGGCCGGATCGGCCGCGCGCGTCCGCACTTGGGGGAGATGGCGTGCCTAACCCGCGCGCGGCGTGCCTTCAAGGGAGAGCCGCTCCGCCTCGACAGCCGGCGCCGTCCTGGCAGGCGCCGCAACCGGGCCACCGGAGGCCGCCTGGGCCGGCGGCTTGCGCCAGGGCTCGGACTTGAAGAAGGCCGCGATGTAGGCGACCCCCACCAGGATCACGAAGCCCGCCACGTTGACGAGCGGAACCGACACGAAGTTGCGCCCGGTCACGTCGAGCAGGGCGCCGGCGACCTGGGCGAGCACCATCGACGCCAGGAACACGGCCAGCGATTGCTGGCCCACCTTGCGCACGATGGCGACGAAACGCCCCCACGCGCCACCGCCCGCGAGGCGCCGCCCCCCCTCGCCCGCCGCGAGGAAGGCGAGGTAGGCGATCGCCAGGAAGTGCGTGTAGCGGTAGAACCCCTGGTCGGTCTTTTCCAGCAATGGCCACGTGGCATCGCGGAAATCGTAGATGGGCTGGTACTGCCAGCCCCAGCGCGAGGCGATGACGACATTGAACAGCAGGATCGCGACGGCGATCGCGATCAGCCAGCCGTTGAACGGCGGCCGCTTGATCCAGCCCATCATGAACGCGAACCCGGTGAAGAAGACGAGCTGCCAGCCGAACGGGTTGAAGAACCATTCCCGCTCGATGCCCGGCCGCACCTCGGCGCTGAACTGGAGCACGTCGAACTGGGCCAGGAGCCACACGCCGCCGATGAAGGCAAAGGCCAGCCAGCGCGACTTGAGGCCGAGCCAGACCACCAGCGGCATCATGGCGAGCAGCACCAGGTACATCGGCAGGATGTCGAAATAGTTCGGCACGTAGTTGAGCGTGAGCAGGGCCACGAGGTGATCGGCCGGCATCTCGAAGAAGGGCCGCACGAAAAGCCGGTTGGTGTAAAAATCGCTGCCGGCGAGACGGTCGAACACCACCAGCAGCGCCGTGGTGACGAGGAACAGCGCGATGTGCGCCCAGTACACCTGCCACACCCGGTAGGCCGTGCGGGCGGTGCCGAGCACAAACGAGCGATCGCGGAACAGCGCGCCGAAGGCGATGGCCGAGGCCATGCCCGAACAGAAGACGAAGATCTCCGTCGCGTCCGAGGCACCGAAGCGCGCCGGGATCCACAGCGTCCAGATATTGTCCGGCACGTGCGCGATGAAGATGATGAACATCCCGAGGCCGCGAAAGAAATCGAGCCTCAGATCGCGCGGGCGCTTTTTCAGCGGCGCCGTCATCAGGTCCTGTTCGGGTTTTGGTGGAACATTGTTAAGCCTTGCTGCCGATAGGGTCGTGCGAAGCGGCGATCCACCGCTTTGGCCTGAACTCTTATGGCGGTATGACCGGCGGGTGAACGCACCAAGGTCACCATCCCCGGCAAAGCAGCCGGTGCGCGGCATCGTGCCGCCGGCACCGGCGAGGCCACAACGCGAAGGCGCCCGCCATGCTGTCTGATCTCGGCCGAGCGCTGTCGACGCCGCAAACCGCCGTCGCGGCGCTGGAAGCGTACGTGCGCAGCTACGACTATACCAGCCGCCAGGTGGCCGAGGGCTGGGAGCTGCAGCTGCCGCACCGTCCGCCGCTGGTGTGGCCGGGCCGGCGGGGCCTCGGCCAGCAGAGCCGCAAATTCGGCGCCTCGACGCAGCTCTACGAGCCCGTCGTCACCGCCCTGCTCGACTTCGCCATCGACCGCGGCGACGTGTCGACCTTCTACGATGTGGGCGCCTCGTTCGGCTATTTCTGCTTCGTCGCCTCCGCGCGCACGGACAAGGCGATCGCAAGCCACGCCTTCGAGATGCTGCCCACCTACAAGCAAGCCACCGATGCGATGGTCGCCCGCTACGGGCTCGGCGAGCGGGTGCGCGTCAACCAGAGCGGCCTGTCCGACGTCTACCGGGGCGAAAAGGACATCTGGTTCTCGATTTCCAAGATGTTCGAGGAGGAGCCCAAGCCGGAGGACTATCGCGACAGCTTCTTCGTGCGCCTGAAGATGCGCCTGAAGGGCAAGGGCGAGCGCGACAAGCCGGTGCGCTCCCGCGTCACCATCGACACCATCGACCACTATGGCGCCGCCAACGCCGTCGTGCCCGACGTCATCAAGATCGACGTCGACGGCTACGAGGCAAAGGTGCTGCCGGGGGCGATGGAAACCCTGCGGCGCCATCGGCCGGTGCTCCTGCTCGAATTGCATCGGGAAAAATTCATCCGCCGCTTTGGGGTGAGCCGGGCCGAGATCGTGCGACCGCTGTTCGACCTGGGCTACACATGCCTGTTCATGACGCGGCACAACGATCTGGCGCGAAACGAGATCCGCGCCGTCGGCCCGGACGATCCCCTGATCATGCGCGAAGAAACAGATTTCACCATCTTCCTCTAGAACGCGCCCTACCTCTAGAACGCGGCGGCGCTGGCGACGGGAGCGGCGGCCGGCACCACGCCGCAGCGCACGAGCCGCTCCAGCCCGAAGCGGTCGTAGGTGCCGCGGAGGCGGGCGCGCTCCATGATCAGGGCGCGCGCCGCGTCCGGACGGTCGGCGCGCATGGCGGCGTCGATGGTGAGGCGGTCGAACACGTCGCGCTGGGCGTGGCTGCCGCCGATGCGCACCAGCTGACGCCTTGCCGTCATGAGGCCCTTCAGCGCCTCCTCGTGATGGCCGCGGCGCAGCGCCGCGAGGCCGCCGCCGGCCGGCGCCCCCGCCTCGGCCGCCACGGCGCCGAACTCGGACCCGTCGCCAGCCTGGGCCATGCGCTCGATGAGGTGGTCGGCCGCGTCGTCGCGTCCCGACGCGAGCAGCGCCATCAGGTAGTGGAGGTCGGCGAACACGATGCAGCCGTCGTCGATGCGCCGCTCGGCGATGGCCGACAATTCGTCCCACCGGGCGCCGACTTGGATGCCGTCCGCCTCGAGCCGCGCCAACAGCGAGACGGCGTTGGCGATGTCGCGATAATCGTCCGTGTGGTCGCGGCGGATCTCGGTGTCGTAGAGGTCGAACACGCGGGCGATGTTGCCGAGCTCCAGCTCGAACAGCGCCAGGTGCCACCACACGTGATGGCGGAAATTGCTGCAGCCGGAGAAGGCGGCCTGGCGCGGCAGCAACCAGTCGCGCCCCTTTGCGGCGTGGCCGCGCATCTCGTGCACGTGGGCGACCGCGTGGAGGGCCCAGGCGTCGTCCTTGGCCAACTCCAGCGCCCGCACGCCGGCCCGCTCGGCCAGCGCCAGGTCGCCGCTCTCCTCGCACGCAAAGGCGTAGCAGCCGTGCGCATAGCCCGCATGGGGGTGCGCGTCGCCAAAGGCGCCGATGGCAGCCTCGGCAGAGCGGCGCATGCCGGTGCAATCGCCGTAGAGGAAGCGGATCGCCTGGGCCATCTTGAGCGCAAAGCCGTCGCCCGGACGCGCCGCCACCATGTCGTCGAACAGCGCGGCGGAGCGCGAGGGGCGGCCGGCGAGGAACGCGCGCAGCGCCTCCACGATCGCCGCATCGTGCGGACAGGGCCGCTCGGCGAGCCCCGCTTCCGCCTCGCGCAGCAGCCTGGCGGCCTCGGTGGCGAGCTCGCGCCGGCCCAGCAGCAGGAAAATCAGCCCCTTGGCCGCGAGAAAGGCCGGGGACCCCGCCGCGACACGCTCCAGCGCGCCAAGCGCTTCGGGCACTTTTGCCGAATGCGCCATGAACGCCGACACCAGCTGGCGCCACTCGTCAGCCGCATGCTCCAAGGATCCCGGAGTGGGGACGACCGACGCTCCAGTCATGGCTGATCTCCATTCATGCGGTGGATCTCGCGATCTCCCTGCACGATCACACATAACGCTTCTTGCTGGCCCTATGCTGAACGGTTCAGTGAAGGATTGTCACATTGCCGTTGACGGGCGTTGATCCCCCGTGAACGCGCGGCATCTGTTAGTGGGCCTTTCGCGTGGGCCCGTACGCGCCCTGGACCGATGGAGGATGAATGCCCCGCCCGACACTCGCGCAGCCCCTTCTGTCCCAACCCCTTCTGTCCATGGTCGCCGCCGCCGTGCTGGTGGCGCTCACCGCAATCACCTACGCGCAGGCCGGTCCGCGTCTGGCGCTGGCCGTCGCGGTGGGCGCGCTGGCCGGCTTCGCACTCTACCACGCCGCGTTCGGCTTTACGGCCGGCTGGCGCCGCTTCATCCGCGAGCAGCGGGGCGCGGGCCTGCGGGCCCAGCTCGTGCTGGTCGGCGCGACGACGGTCTTCCTCATCCCCCTCATCAGCTACGGGCACCATCTCGGCATCGCGGCGGGCGGGTTCGTATTCCCGTTCGGCGTCGCGGTGATCGTCGGCTCGTTCATGTTCGGGCTCGGCATGCAGCTCGGCGGCGGCTGCGGCTCGGGCACGCTGTTCACGGTGGGCGGGGGCTCCACGCGCATGGTGATCACGCTCGCCTTCTTCATCCTGGGGGGGCTGCTCGCAACGCACAACTGGGCGTTCTGGGACGGGCTGCCCAGGGTGGAAGCGCTGTCGTTCGCGCAGACGCCGCTCGGCCCGCCCGGCGCCGTGATCCTGACGCTTGGCCTGCTCGCGCTGATCAGCCGGGCAACGCGGGAGGCCGAAACCGCCCGCCACGGCACCCTCGAACCCGGCCGGCCGATGGGCTCGCTGATCGTCGGCCCCTGGTCGCTCGGCGCGGGCACCATCGCGCTGACGGCGGTGGGCGTTCTGTGCCTCATGGTGCTCGGCCGGCCGTGGGGCATCACGTCCGGGCTGACGCTGTGGGGCGCGCAGATCGCGCACCAGGTGGGCGTGCCAATCGCGGAATGGGACTATTGGCGCTACGCCATGGGCCAGGTGGAGGCGTCGGTCTTCACCAACGGCACGTCGGTGATGAACCTCGGGCTGATCGCGGGCGCGGCGCTGGCGGCCTGCCTCGCCGGCCGCTACGCGCCCAAATTCAACCTGTCGGCCGTCGACGTGGCGACGGCCGTGATCGGCGGGCTGTTGATGGGCTACGGCGCCCGCATCTCGTTCGGGTGCAACATCGGCGCGCTGTTGGGCGGCATCGCCTCGGGCAGCCTGCACGGGTGGGGATGGTTCCTGTTCGCCTTCCTGGGCAGCGTCGTCGGCGTGCGGCTGCGCGAGCGGGTCGGTATGGATCCGCCGCGCGAGCCACGGGTTGTACCGGGGGCGCTCCGCACACAATCGTGAATTTGCGCGAGGGGACCGGAGGGCTGCGGGGGCGCTTAAACCAATGCGTCCTTCATTGGAGAGAACCCATGCGCCCGATCCTTGTTGCCGCCATTTTGGCGCTCGCCCCGCTCGGCGCCGCCGCCGATTCCATCGTCGAGACGCGCGAGGGCTGGCGCGTCGTCGCGACCGACAAGCCGTACGAGACGCTCCTCGTCGACCTGCGCGCGGCGGTGCAGGACAACAAGATGGGCCTCGTCACCGAGGCCGGCCCCACCGAAGTCGCCGCCAGCCGGGGCGAGACGATCCCCGGCAACCGCGTCGTCGGCATCTTCCGCAACGACTTTGCCGTGACCATCATCCGCGCCGCCCCGTCCGCGATGATCGAAGCGCCGGTGCGGATCATGGTGATGGAAGAGCCGGACGGCACCGCGAGCCTCAGCTACAAGCTGCCGAGCGCCGTCTTCGCACCCTACGCCGAGGAGGGCGGCGAGGCGGTCACCGACGCAGCGGCCGAGCTCGACGCGATCTTCGCCAAGATCGCCGACGACGCGGGCGGGTCTTAGCCGCCCGCGTCGTCGAATGGGTTGATTCAACGGCGTTGAATCAGAATTTCCCATCGTAGGCGCGTTTGCCGATCCGCACGCACAGGAGCGTGAAGGTGGGCCGGTCGAGGGCCTCGAGCGCTTCGCGTTTCAGGCTTTCGGTGTCGTCGATCCAGACGCCGTGGCCGCCCATCGCGGCGGCGAGGGCCACGAAATCGGTGCCGGCGAAGTCGACGCCGGTATTGGGGAGCTGCACGCCGCGCTGCTTCATCTCGATCAGCGCGAGGCTCTCGTCCACCAGCACCACGATGGGCACCGCCAGGCGCAGGTCGCGCAAGGTGGCGAGGTCGCCGAGCATCATTTCGAGCCCGGCATCGCCCACCACCGCGGTGACGGGCGTCTCCGGCGCGGCATGCTTGTGTCCGGCCGCGAGCGCCACCGCGCACCCCATGGTGCACAGCGCCGTCGACTGGATCAGCTGGCGCGGCCCGGGACAGCGCCACACCTGGCTCAGGAGAATGCGGTGGGCGCCCGAATCGGCGCTCACCACCGTGTCGGCCGGCAACGCCTCGCGCAGCGCGTGAAAGGCCGCCGCCGGACCCCAGCCGCCCTTTTCCGGCGCGAACGCCCCGCGCAAGGCCTTGCGCACGGCGGTGGGCTCGCCGCGCGGCCAGGTGGGGTGGGTGGTGAGTTCGTCGCACAGGTCGAGCAGCGTGGCGCCGACGGAGCCGAACAGCGTCGCCTGGGCGCTGTGCATCCCGTGCGTGCGCACCACCGGGGTGATGTCGATCACCCGCGCGTCGTCCGGCCACGGGTCGCGCCAGCCGACGCGCATCTCGATGGGGTCATACCCGGCGAGGACGATGCAGTCGGACGCCTCCACCAGCGGCATGATGTGCCGGTCGGCGAGCGGGGAAAGCCCCGCCCCGCCCAGCACCAGGGGGTGGTCCTCGTCCAGGATACCCTTGGCCTTGTAGGTGGTCACCAGCGGGGCGCCGACGGCGGTGACAAAGTGGGCGAGCGCCTCCGAGGCGCCGTCGTTGAGGGCATCGAGGCCGGCGATGACGAGCGGACGCTGCGCCTCGCTCAGCCATCTGCGCGCCCGCGCCAGCTCCGGCCCCTCCACCGGTGCGAAGCCCGCGCCGATGCCCGCCGGCGCGCTCGCCCCGCGCAATGCGGGGGACTGCGCCACCTCGATGGGGATGTCGAGGTGGACCGGGCCGGGCTGGCCGGTGCCCATCAGCGTCAACGCCTTGTCCATCACCTGGTTGATGCTGCCGGGCGCGGCGCGGAACGTGCCCTTCACCACCTCCTTGAGCAGCGCCTGGTGGTCGAACACCTGGTGCGTATAGGTGTCGGCGTCCGCCCCATCGAGGCAGCCGGTGAGGAAGATCAGCGGCACCCGGTCCTGGTAGGCGTTGGCGATGACGTTGATCGCGTTGGCGACGCCCGGGCCGATGGTGGCGACGAGGATGCCCGGCGCGCCGGTCGCCTGCCAGGCGCCCTCGGCCATGAAGCCGGCGAAATTCTCGTGCTTGGTGAGGTGGAAGGCGATGCCCGCGCGTTCCAGCGCATCGATGATGGTCAGCACCTCGCCGCCGGGGATGCCGAAGGCGTGGCGGCAGCCGCTGGCGGCCAGCTTCTGGGCGATGATATCCGCGTTGCGCAGGCTCATGCCGCGTCCTCCTGGCCGAGATCCACCACGCCGTCCGCCGCCAGCGCGCCGATCTCACCGTCGTCCATGCCGAGGAGATCGGCGAGGACTTCGCGGCTGTGCTCGCCCACCAGCGGCGGGCGGCGGCGATAGTCGACCGGGGTTTCGGAATATTTGATGGGGTTGCCGATGGTGTGGGCCTTGCCGTCGGCGGCGAGCGGGTGGTCGTGCGTGACGCGGGCGCCGCGCGCCACGGCCTGCGGCTCCTGGAACGCCTCTTCCACCGTGTTGATCGGCCCCACGGGGACGCCGAGCGGGGCGAGCAGCGCGATCCACTCGGCCCGCGTGCGCGTCGCCGTCAGCCGGGCGACCTCCGCCTCGATGGTGGCGCGGTTGCGCACGCGCGCCGCGTTGGTGGCGAAGCGCGGATCCTGCGCCAGCCCCGGCACGCCGGCAGCGTCACAGAACTTGGCGAACTGCCCATCGTTGCCGATGGCGATGATGAACATGCCGTCCGAGGCCGCGAAGGTGGTGTAGGGCACGATGGTGGGGTGCCCGTTGCCGCGGCGGATCGGGGTCTCGCCGGTCATCAGGTAGGAGGTGCCCTGGTTGATCAGCGCGGCGAGCTGGCTATCGAACAGCGCAAGGTCGATGTGCTGGCCGCGGCCCGTGGCGTGGCGCGCGTGGAGGGCGGCGAGGATCGCGGTGGCCGCGTACATGCCCGTCGTCACGTCGGCGATGGCCATGCCCACCTTGGTCGGCTGGCCGCCTTCCTCGTCGGGCTGGCCGGTGATCGACATGATGCCGCCGCGCCCCTGGGCCATGAAGTCGTACCCCGCATGGTCCGCCAGCGGGCCGGTCTGGCCGTAGCCGGTGATGGACGCATAGATGAGACGCGGATTGATCGCCGACAGCGACGTGTAGTCCAGCCCCATGCGGGCCGCCCCGCCGCGTTTGAAATTCTCGATGGCGATGTCGGCTTGCGCGGCGATGCGCCGCACGATGTCCCGCCCCTGCGGCTTGGCAAGGTCCAGCGCCAGGGAGCGCTTGTTGCGGTTGGCGCACAGGTAGTAGGCGCTCTCGCTGGTCTCGCGGCCCTCCTTGTCGACCAGGAAGGGAGGCCCCCAGCGGCGCGTATCGTCGCCCACGCCGTAGCGTTCGATCTTGATCACGTCGGCGCCGAGATCGCCCAGGAGCTGCGTCGCGGTGGGGCCGGCGAGGATGCGCGACAGGTCGAGCACCAGGAGCCCGGCGAGCGGTCCGGTGGGCGCAGCGGGGGAAGGCGTATCGTGCAAGGGCGGGCTCCTGGGGCGCGGGGGCCGGGAAAGGCGGGGGTGCTACGCTTGCACCATGGCGTCAAGCGATCCATGTCACCGCCACTCAATTATTCGGGAACCCGCCATGCTGAGCGACCCCCGCGCACGCCTGTCCACCGCCTCGGCCGGCTTCGTCGCCGTGCACCGCGCCATCAACGAGGTGGCGGCAGGGCGTGCGGTGCTCGTGCGCGACGGCGGGCGGCAGGTGCTGGTCTCGCCGCTGGAGGGTGGGCGCCTGGTTTCGGCGACGCTCGCCGTCTCGGCCGACCGGGCGGCCTATCTGGGGCTGAAGCGGGTGCCGACGTTGCTTTCGGCGCCGGAGCACGACGCCGGGCGGATCTTCCAACTCGCGACGGCGCCTGGTGTGGACTTCGCCGGCATTGCCATCGCCGAAGGGGCCACCATCGCGGCCGCAGCGAGCGAGCTCGCCAAGCTCGCCGAGCGGCTCCCGGCGATGACGGTGGCCGATCCGGAGCGCGCGCCCGCCGGCACTTTGAGCGCCGACGCTGCGGACATCCTCTCCTTCCGCGCCACGCTGGCGGGCACCATCGAGCCGGTCGCCGCCGCGCCGGTGCCGCTCGCGACCGGCGGCACGGCCCGGATGACGGCCTTTCGCGATGCGGTGGGCGGCACGGTCAGCGCGCTCGCCATCGGCGAGGTGGCCGACGGGGCGCTGGTGCGCGTCCACTCGTCCTGCATCACGGGCGACGTGTTCGGCTCGTTGAAATGCGATTGCGGCGGGCAGCTTCGCCTGTCGCTACAGCGCATCGCGGCGGCGGGCGGGGTGCTGATCTATACCGCCCAGGAGGGGCGCGGCATCGGCCTCGTGAGCAAACTGCGCGCCTATGCGCTGCAGGAGGACGGGCTCGACACCGTCGATGCCAACGTGGCGCTGGGCTACCACGACGACGAGCGGGACTATGCCGCCGCCGCCGTGGTGCTGCGCCATCTCGGGCTGCGCCGCGTCCGGCTCCTGACCAACAATCCGCGCAAGGCGGACGGGCTCGCCATCGGCGGCCTTGCCGTGACGGCGGAGCCGCTGCATGGCCCGGTGACGGCCGAGAACGCACGCTATCTCGCCACCAAGCGCGCGCGCAGCGGCCACACGCTGTAGCGCCGGCCGCCTCAGACGAGGCCGACGAGGCCCGTGGCGGTGGTGTTGGTGGCGCGGACGCGCACCGCGCTGCAGGGCAAGGTGGTGCCGGCGCCGAGGCCGGTGAACTGCACCGTGCTGCCGGCCAGCGTGACGATCTCGAGGTTGCCCGCCCCGCCGACATAGATGGCGCGCGCGGCGATGGCGAGGTCGGTCGCATCGTTGGGCGTGATGGCAAAGGCATCGGCGGCGGGCGCGTTCAGCCCGCGGTCGTAGGAACGGTAGGTGTCTTGTGCCGGCATCGCAGGGTCCTCCGGTCGGCTTGTTTCGTCTTGCGAAGGATAAGCGCCGGCGGCCGCACGGGGATAAGCCCGGCGCCCGCGATTGGGGTGGCGCCCGCCGGCGGTGATATCTCCCCGTCGCCGCCCCCCCAAAGACGGGTTGCCGGCAGCCGGGTTCTTGCCCGAAATGGCGACGGCGGGCGATATCGTCCTCGCCGCGCACCTGCCGCCGACGGCGGAGCGCGCGGACGGCACGGTGCCCATGCGATCGGCCGACTTTTGCCGATCGGGCCATTTGCAAAGGACCGACCATGCAGCGCGCGCGGCCGCAAGACTGGTACCAGGTGACGCCGATGGGCGATGGCGTCAGCCACATCGGCGAGCCCTTCATCCAGGAATTCTATCGCTGCAACATGTGGCACGTGCGCGGGCGGGACGGCGACATGCTGGTTGATTCGGGCATGGGCGTGGTGCCGCTGCGCCAGTGGGTGCCGCTGGTGACGGAGCGGCCGCTGACCGCCGTCGCGAGCCACACCCACTTCGACCACATCGGCTGCCACCACGAGTTCGCCGACCGCGTGGTGCACGAAGCGGAGGCGGCCATCCTCGCCGACCCGCAGAACCGGGCGACGCTCGCCGACCCCTACGTGACCGACGACATCTTCGATATCCTGCCGCCCACACCCTACGAGAGCGCCACCTACAAGGTGCGCGCCGCACCCGCCACGCGCACGGTTGCCGACGGCGACGTGATCGATCTGGGCGACCGGCGCTTCGAGGTGATCCACACGCCGGGCCATTCGCCCGGCGGCATCGCGCTGTTCGAGCGGGCGAGCGGCATCCTGTTCGCCGGCGACATCGTCTATGACGGGCCGCTGGTGGAGGACACCTACCACGCAAACGCGGCCGACTATTACCGCTCCATGGTGCGCCTCCACGACCTGCCGGTGCGCGTGGTGCACGCCGGGCATTTCCCCAGCTACGGCGCCGCGCGGCACCGGCGCATCGTCGCCGACTGGCTCGCCGCGCACGAAAAGCCCCGAGGTTAGGCCCCCAGTGCGATGATCGCGCGGGCGAGGTCGGCCGTGGGCCGCTGGGCATTCATGCGCGTCCAGTCGAGCGGGCCCAGATCCCGCTCGCTCTGGAGGGAGACGACGCTCGCGTCGGCGTCGGACGCGTCGTGCCGGCGGGCGGCGACGCGCGCGCGCAAAATGGCGGGCGGCGCCTCCAGGAAGATGCCGTGGAAGGCGACGCCGGCGCCGGCGGCGAGACGGCGGGCCATGTCGCGCTCGGCCGGGGCGAGGAACGTCGCATCGAGGATGACGGACGCGCCGGCGGCGAGCGCGCGGCGCGCATCGGTGGCAAGACGCCGGTAGACGAGCTGCGACATCGCCTCGGTGTAGGCCTCCTCGGGCAAGGGGTCCTCCGGCTCGAGGCCGAACAGCGTCTTGCGCGCGACGTCGGAGCGCAGGACGACGGTGCCGGTGGCGGCCGACAGGCTCCGCGCGACGGTGCTCTTGCCGGAGCCCGACAGGCCGCCGATGGCGATGAGCGACGGCGGCGCGCCGGGCGCCAGGATCCGCCGCGCCGCCGCAAGGTGGGCCGACACGTCCCGCCCTTTGCGGGCGCCCACCAGCGCGCGCACCATATGGCGCAGGCTCCGGTAGAGCGGCGCCAGCGCCAATGCGCCATAGTCGCGGGTGCGTTGCAGGTAGCGCGACAGGAGCACGCTCGCACGGTCCGCATGGCCGCGATGTTCCAGGTCGATGAGCACGAAGGCGAGGTCGTACATCACGTCGATGGTGGCGATCTCCTCGGAGAACTCGATGGCGTCGAAGGCGACCGGCTCGCCGTGCCACAGGCACAGGTTGGACAGGTGCAGGTCGCCGTGGCAGCGGCGCACGAACCCGTGCCGCGCGCGCGCATCGATGCGTGTCGCGTTGGCGGCAAGGGCGGCGCGGCAGGCATCGGCCCAGGCGGCGACGTCGGCCGCGTCCGCCTCGCCGAGTTCGGCGGCGACGTCGCGCGCGAGCTGCTCGGCGAGCGTCGCGACATGGGCGTGGTGATCGCGCCGGCGCACGATCGGGGCGCGGCGGTGGAGCGCGGCGATGGTGTCGGCCGTCGCTTCCGCCAGCGCGACGGTGAAGATCCCGGCCTCGACCACCCGGTCGAGCTGCGCCTTGTCGGGGAAGCGGTGCATCTTGAGGACGTAGTCCACCACCTCGCCGTCGCCGCCGACGGCAAGGCCGTCCGGCCCCTCGCAAACCGGCTCGACCGACAGGTAGATCTCGGGTGCGTTGGGCTCGTTGATCTCCAGTTCGCGCCGGCAGAAGCGCTCGCGGGCGGCAAGGCTCGAATAGTCGACGACGCTCCAGGCGATCGCCTTCTTCAGCTTCAGCGCGATCTCGGGGCCGAGGAAAGGTGCGACAAATGCGTTTCGATGTGCGCCGGCTGCGCGCCGCCGTGCGCGGCGGGGCTGGCCAGGAAGGCCACGATGCGCGCCTGGGCATCGGCAGCGCTGGAATTTTCGCTCATTTCAGGCCCTTTGCACGAAGGGGGGAGACGGGTCCGGGACGGGTGCCGCGCAATTGTTCAGCCTCGGGGGCGGACGGGAGCGTACAGTGTGGTATCTGCGGGGTCGACGCGGGACGCTGGCGCAGGGATGAATGCCTGGCTGCGGCCCGCACGTCTCACTATCTTGGCGCGGGGCATGCGTCTTGCGAGCGCCCCGCCAGTCGTACCTGCTATGGAGCCCAGCGATGGTCGCACGCGTTGTACCCGTCGAACCCTTCGATCTCGTGGTGTTCGGCGCGACAGGGGACCTTGCGCGCCGCAAGCTCATTCCGGCCCTCTACCACCGCCTGCACGACGGTCAAATGCCTCCCGACGCGCGCATCCGCGGCGCCGCCTCCAGCGAGCATTCCACCGAAAACTATCGCAACATCGTGCTGGAGGCGCTGAACGAATTCGTCGGGCCGGACGCGCTGGACAAGGATTGCGTCGACCGCTTCCTGACAATGATCGACTATCATCGTGTCGACGCCATGTCGGAATCCGGCTGGGCGAGCCTCCTGCCCTACAAGGACGACGGCAGCGGCCGTCCGCGCGTGTTCTATCTTTCGGTGGCGCCGCGCTTCTTCGAGCCCGTCGTCACGCGCATGAGCGAGGTGGGGCTGACGGAGGGCGAGCCGCGCATCGTGGTCGAGAAGCCGCTGGGGCGCGACCTCGCGTCGGCCCACAAGCTCAACCAGTTCCTTGGCTCCAAGTTCGAGGAGCGGCAGATCTACCGGATCGACCACTATCTCGGCAAGGAGACGGTGCAGAACCTGATGGCGCTGCGCTTCGCCAACAACCTGTTCGAACCGTTGTGGAACGCCGGGCACGTGGACCACGTGCAGATCACCGTCGCCGAAAGCGTCGGCGTGGAAGGGCGCGGCGCCTACTATGACGGCATCGGCGCGATGCGCGACATGGTGCAGAACCACATGCTCCAGCTCCTGTGCCTGATCGCGATGGAGCCGCCGGCCAACTTCGAGCCCAACGCGGTGCGCGACGAGAAGCTGAAGGTGCTGCGCGCGCTGGCGCCGATCACCGACGCGGACGACATGGTGCGCGGCCAATATGCCGCCGGCAAGGGCAACCCCTCCTACCAGGAGGAGGTGGACAACCCCACCAGCCACACCGAGACCTTCGTCGCCCTGAAGACGCACGTGAGCAACTGGCGCTGGGCGGACGTGCCGTTCTACCTGCGCACCGGCAAGCGGCTGAGGGCGCGGGTTTCGGAGATTTCGGTCACCTTCAAGGCCGTGCCGCACTCCATCTTTCCGACCGCCAAGAACGGCAAGGCCGGGCACAACGTGCTGGCGATCCGGCTGCAGCCCGACGAGGGCATCCGCCTGACGATGACCATCAAGGATCCCGGCCCCGGCGGCATGCGCCTCGCCCCGGCCGAGCTCGACATGACCTTCGCCGACCGCCTGCAGGCCGCCAAGCTGCGCATGCCCGACGCTTACGAGCGCCTGGTCATGGACGTGGTGCGCGGCGATCAGACGCTGTTCATGCGCGGCGACGAGGTGGAGGCGGCCTGGGCGTGGGTCGATCCGATCATCGCGGCGTGGGAGGAGCGGGCGGAATACCCGCCCACCTACGACCCCGGCTCGGCCGGCCCCGAAGACGCCCTGATGCTGATGCACCGCGACGGGCGGCGCTGGCGCGAGATCGGCTGACGCGACGAACCGGCGGCCGGCGTTTGGAATTCGCGCCGGCCGGACGTATGTGCTCTTGAAAGGCGGTCCTGCCCGCCATCTGCCGACTGACCCTCAAAAGGAGGCGGCCATGCATGCCACGATCTCGGCGGTCACGGACCGCATCAAAGAGCGCTCCGCCGACACGCGGCGGCGCTATCTGGAGCGCTGCCGGCGGGCGGCCGAAGCGGGCCCGGCGCGGGCGCACCTTTCCTGTGGCAACATTGCCCACGTCACCGCCGCGAGCGGCACCGACAAGGACGCCATCGCGAAGGATTCGGGCGGCAACATCGCCATCATCACCGCCTACAACGACATGCTGTCGGCGCATCAGCCGTTCGAGCGCTTTCCCGACCTCATCAAGGCCGCGGCGCGCGAAGCCGGCGGCACGGCACAGGTGGCCGGCGGCGTCCCGGCGATGTGCGACGGCGTCACCCAAGGCCAGCCGGGCATGGAGCTGTCCCTGTTCTCGCGCGATGTGATCGCGCTGGCGGCCGGCGTCTCGCTCAGCCACAATTGCTACGATGCCGCGATTTATCTCGGCGTTTGCGACAAGATCGTGCCCGGCCTCGTGATCGCGGCGGCGACGTTCGGCCACCTGCCCGCGATCTTCGCGCCCGCGGGGCCGATGACGAGCGGCCTGCCCAACGACGAGAAATCCAAGGTCCGCCAGCGCTTCGCCTCGGGCGAGATCGGGCGCGAGGAGCTGTTGAAGGCCGAGATGGCGTCCTATCACGGCCCCGGCACGTGCACCTTCTACGGCACCGCCAACACCAACCAGATGCTGATGGAGTTCATGGGGCTGCACCTGCCGGGCGCGAGCTTCGTCAACCCCAACACGCCGCTGCGCGATGCGCTGACCGCCGAGGCCGCGCGCCGGGCGCTCGCCATCACCGCCAAGGGCAACGCCTTCACGCCGGTGTCGGAGGTGCTCGACGAGCGAGCCTTCGTCAACGGCGTGGTGGGCCTGTCGGCGACGGGCGGGTCGACCAATCTCGTCCTTCACCTGGTGGCGATGGCGCGGGCCGCGGGTGTCCTGATCGACTGGCAGGACATGGCCGAGATCTCGGAGGTGACGCCGCTGATGGCGCGCGTCTATCCCAACGGCATCGCGGACGTGAACCACTTCCACGCCGCGGGTGGGCTCGGCTTCATGATCGGCGAGCTCCTGGACGCGGGGCTGCTGCACGAGGACGTGTCCACCATCGCCGGCCACGGGCTGCGCCGCTATACCGAGGAGCCCAAGCTGGAGGGCGGCGAGATCGTGTGGCGCCCGGGCGCGGGCGAGAGCGGCAAGCACGACATCCTGCGCCCCGTGGCGGACGCCTTCCAGCCCACCGGCGGGCTGAAGCTATTGACCGGCAATCTCGGCCGGGCCGTCATGAAGGTGTCGGCGGTGAAGCCGGAGAACCACATCGTGGAGGCGCCGGTGCGCATCTTCCACGACCAGGAGGCGGTGAAGGCGGCCTTCAAGGCCGGCGAGTTCGACCGCGACATGGTGGTGGTGGTGCGCTTCCAGGGCCCCAAGGCCAACGGGATGCCGGAGCTGCATTCGCTCACCCCGTGCCTCGGCGTCACGCTCGACCGGGGCCACAAGGTGGCGCTGGTGACCGACGGGCGCATGTCGGGCGCCTCCGGCAAGGTGCCCTCGGCCATCCACCTGTCGCCGGAAGCGGCGGACGGCGGGCCCATCGCCAAGCTGCGCGACGGCGACGTGGTGCGCGTCGATGCCGTCGCGGGCACCGTGGAGGTCAAGGTGGATGCGGCCGAGTTCGCGGCCCGGCCGCCGGTCGAGGTGGACCTGTCGGACAGCCACGAGGGGATCGGGCGGGAGCTGTTCAGCGCCTTCCGTGCCGTCGTCGGCGCCGGCGAGACCGGCGCGGCGGTCGTCGTTTAGCAACTGGAGGCATCTCAGATGGACATTCTCGCGGTCTGCCGGCTGGCGCCGGTCATCCCGGTTCTGGTGGTGGAGGACGTGTCGGTGGCCGCGCCGCTCGCCAAGGCCTTGGCGGCAGGCGGGCTGAAGGCGCTGGAGGTGACGCTGCGCACCCCCGCCGCGCTCGACGTGATCCGCGCGATGATCGACGCCGCGCCCGACGCAGTGGTCGGCGCCGGCACGCTGCGCACGCCGCAGGACGTGAAGAACGCACACGCCGCCGGCGCCCGCTTCGGCGTTTCGCCCGGATTGAGCGCGAAACTGCTCGACACGGCGGACGAGGTGGGCCTACCCATGCTCCCAGGCGTCGCGACGCCCAGCGAGGCGATGGCGGCGGCCGAGCGTGGCTTGTCGGTGCTGAAGTTCTTCCCCGCCGAGGCCAACGGCGGGGCACCGGCGCTCAAGGCTTGGGCAAGCCCTCTCAAGGGACTGCTGTTCTGCCCCACCGGCGGCGTGTCGAAGGCAAACGCCCTCGACTATCTCAGCCTGCCCAACGTGGTGTGCGTCGGCGGCTCATGGGTCGCGCCCGGCGACAAGCTGGCGGCTGGCGACTGGGACGGCATCACCGCGCTGGCCGCCGAAGCGGCCCAACTCAAGGCGGCCTGAAAACAGGTATCGCCGCTAGGGTGGCCTCCCCACGCACGCGGCGTGGGGTGTGGCTTGCAGCAACGAGGTCAGCGCCAGCCCGTTAACGGCGTGGCCGGCCTTGCAGAGGAACTATCGCGACCCGCGACCGAAACGGGCTTCCGCCGTCTCGCGGGCGATGCGGGGGATATCGCTGGGCGACAGGCCCAGCTCGGCGAGGTCGCCGGGGCTGTAGGAATCGAGTTCACGCGTGGTGCGGGAAATGGCGTCGCGGAAAGCGGCGCGCTCTTCCAGGGCCGAGCGCCAGCGGGCGAGCAGGGAGGTGGTCATCGTCGTTCCTCGAACCGGATGGGCTGGCGGCGGTTCGCCGGCCCCGTTGCATCATCTGCAACAGAGGTAGCGTCGCGGGCGCGTCCCAGCACCCCGGCTGGGTTCAGGGCTGCCATGCCCCACGCTCAGAGCAGCCCCAGTCACCACAAAAAGCGCGCCGGCAGGCTTGCCCGGCCTCGTTATTGCTGTCAGGCCAAATCAACCCCACAGCGACGCGGCACAATGGCGCGGCGCAGAGGCCAAGGAGGATGAATGGCGCCGGATCACCCTGCCCCCATCGCCCACATGAAGGCACCACTCTCCGCGGATGAGTTGCGTGCGCGCGTCGAGCATCACCTCACGTTCTCGATCGGCCGGGCAAAAGCTCTTGCCAGCCTGACGGACTGGCGCGTCGCGCTGTCCCACGCGGTGCGCGACCTCCTCGTGCTGCCATGGCTTTCCGCCAACGAGCGGGCCGAGCGCGAGAAGCGCAAGCGCGTCTACTATCTGTCGATGGAGTTCCTGATCGGCCGGCTGCTGCAGGACGCCGCCGCCAATATCGGCGTCGACGAGGCCGCCCGGCAGGCGATGGCCGACCTCGGGGTCGACTACACCGCCCTGGTGGAGAGCGAGCCGGACGCCGCGCTCGGCAACGGCGGTCTCGGCCGGCTCGCGGCCTGCTGCATGGATTCCATGTCGACGCTCGGCATCGCCGCCATGGGCTACGGCATCCGCTACAATCACGGCATCTTCGAGCAAGGTTTCGAGGACGGCTGGCAGTCCGAGGAGGCGGAGGACTGGCTCGCGCAGTCCCACGTGTGGGAGTTCGAGCGGCGCGAGGCCACCTACCCCATCCGCTTCGGCGGCGAGACGGTGCCCGGCGAGGGCGACCGGGCCGAGTGGCGCGCCGCCGAGACGGTGCTGGCCGCCGCCTACGACACGCCGGTGCCGGGCTGGCGGGCGCGCTGGGTCAACACGCTGCGCCTGTGGTCGGCCAAGCCGACGCGCGAGTTCGAGCTGCAGGCATTCAACCGGGGCGACTATCTGGGCGCCGCCGCGCCGGCCGTGCTGGCGGAGACGATCAGCCGCGTGCTCTACCCGGACGATTCCACCCACCAGGGCCGCGAGCTTCGCCTGAAGCAGGAGTATTTCTTCACCGCCGCCTCGATCGGCGACATCCTGCGCCGCTTCGACCTCTACAACACGGACCTGCGCACGCTGCCCCAAAAGGTCGCGATCCAGCTCAACGACACGCACCCCGCCATCGCGGCGCCCGAGCTCATCCGCCGCCTTGTGGACGAGCGGGGCCTCGCCTTCGACGAAGCCTACGACATCGCCAACGGCTGCTTGTCCTACACCAACCACACGCTGTTGCCGGAAGCGCTGGAGAAGTGGCCGGTCGACCTGATGCGCCACTGCCTGCCGCGCCACTACGAGCTGATCGGCCGCATCGACGAGCGCCACGCCAAGGACTGCGCCGACGCCGGCCGCCCGCGCAGCGACAGCGTCAAGATCATCGGCGACGGGGTGGTGCGCATGGGCGAGCTCGCCTTCATCACCGCGCACAAGGTGAATGGCGTTTCGGCCCTGCACACGGAGCTGGTGCGGCAGACCATTTTCGCCGAGCTGAACCAGGTTCACCCCGACCGCATCGTCAACGAGACCAACGGGGTGACGCCGCGGCGCTGGCTGTACGGCTGCAACCCGCCGCTGCGCAAGCTCCTGGTGGAGACCATCGGCGAGCGCTGGATCGACCACCTGGAGGCGCTCGAGGAGCTGACCCCCTACGCCGACGATGCCGGCTTCCGCCAGCATTTCGCCGCCGCCAAGCGGCACAACAAGGTGGCGCTCAGCAACTGGATCGCGCGCGAGATGGCGTTGAAGGCGGACCCCGACGCCATCTTCGACATCCAGGTGAAACGCTTCCACGAATACAAGCGCCAGTTCCTCAACATCCTGGAGACCATCGCCCTCTACGAGGAGATCAAGCGCGATCCGACCGCCGATCGCCCCGCGCGGGTCAAGATCTTCGGCGGCAAGGCGGCGCCGGGCTACTTCATGGCGAAGCTGATTATCAAGCTGATCAACGACGTCGCCGCCAAGGTGAACGCCGATCCAGACGTCAGGGGCAAGCTGACCGTCGTCTTCCCGCCCAACTACAACGTCTCGATGGCGGAGCGGCTCATTCCGGCCGCCAACGTCTCCGAGCAGATCTCCACCGCCGGGATGGAAGCCTCCGGCACCGGCAACATGAAGTTCGCGCTGAACGGCGCCCTGACGGTGGGCACGCTGGACGGCGCCAACGTCGAGATCAGCGATTGCGTCGGGCGCGACAACATCTTCATCTTCGGCCTCACCGCGACGGAGGTGGCCGAGCGGCGCCCGCACAACAACCCGGCCGAATGCATCGCCAACTCGCCGCGCCTCGCGGACGTCCTCAACAAGATCGAGACGGGGTACTTCTCGCCGGAACAGCCCGACCGCTTCAAGGGCCTGGTCGAGACCATCCATCACGGCGACTACTTCATGGTGTGCGCCGATTTCGACGCATACTGGCAGGCCCAACGGTTGGTGGAGGAATCCTGGCGCGGCCAGAGCGCGTGGACGCGCAGCGCCGTCATCAACACCGCCAAGTGCGGGTTCTTCTCCAGCGACCGCACGATCCGCGGATACGCGCGCGATATTTGGGGGGTCGAGCCCACCCACTGACGAACGCACGGGCACATGGCGCGTTATTGTTGGCGCGAGCGCTTGCGGCAGCCACTATGATGGTGGCGCCGCCGGCACGAAGACCGAGCGCCGCGGCAACAGGGAGGAGACGAAGATGATCGACGGCCCCAACCATCGACTGACGCGTAACACCATGGCATTCGTCCTGGCCGGCGGACGCGGCAGCCGCCTGCGCGAGCTGACCGATCGGCGCGCCAAGCCTGCGGTCCCCTTTGGCGGCAAGTGCCGGATCATCGATTTCGCGCTGTCCAACTCCATCAACTCGGGCATTCGCCGGATCGGCGTCGCGACGCAGTACAAGGCGCACTCGCTGATCCGCCACCTGCAGCGGGGCTGGAACTTCCTGTCCGTCGATCGCGGCGAGGGGCTCGACATCCTCCCCGCCTCCCAGCGCGTCGACGAGGGGCAGTGGTATCTCGGCACGGCCGACGCGGTGTTTCAAAATATCGACATCATCGAGGCCTATGCGCCCGAATACATGGTGATCCTGGCCGGCGACCACATCTACAAGCAGGACTACGAGGTGATGCTGCGCCAGCACGTGGAAAGCGGCGCGGACGTCACCGTCGGCTGCGTCGAGGTTCCGCGCGAGGAGGCGTCCGCCTTCGGCGTTATGCACATCGACGAGAGCGCCCGGATCATCGAGTTCTTCGAGAAGCCGGCCGATCCGCCGGCAATGCCCGGCAAGCCCGACATCGCCCTCGCCTCCATGGGCATCTACGTCTTCAAGTCGACCGAGTTGTTCGACCACCTGCGCGCGGACGCCGCCGATCCCAACTCCTCGCACGATTTCGGCAAGGACATCATCCCCGCCATCGTGAAGAGCGGCAAGGCCGTGGCGCACTCCTTCTCCGACAGTTGCGTGCGCAACGAGAGCGGCAAAGCCTACTGGCGCGACGTCGGCACGATCGACGCCTACTGGCGCGCCAACATCGACCTCACCGACTTCGATCCCGACCTCGACCTCTACGACAACGAGTGGCCGATCTGGACCTACGCCGAGCTGACCGCGCCGGCGAAGTTCATCCACGACGAGCCCAACCGGCGCGGCGCGGCCACCAGCTCGATGGTGTGCGGCGGCTCGATCATCTCCGGCAGCAACGTCGACCAGAGCCTGTTGTTCACCCGCGTCAAATGCAACTCCTACTCCTCGCTGCATCGCGTGGTGGCGCTGCCGGGCGTCAATATCGGGCGGCGGGCGCGGCTGAAGAACGTCGTCATCGACGGCGGCGTACACATCCCCGAAGGCCTGGTGGTGGGCGAAGACCCGCAGGAGGACGCGCGCCGCTTCCGCCGCACGGACAGCGGCGTCTGCCTCATCACCCAGCCCATGATCGACGCGCTGGGCTGACGCCGGTGAACGTGCTGTTCGTCGCATCGGAGTGCGCGCCCTTCGTCAAAACGGGGGGGCTCGCCGATGTGGTGGGGGCGCTGCCCAAGGCGCTGGCGGCATCGGGGGTGGCGGTGCGCATCCTCCTGCCCGCGTATCCGGCACTCGCGCCGGTCGTGGCGCAGGGGCGCGAAGTCTATGCGAGCTCCGGCTCCGCGTTCGGACCGCTGCGCGTCGTGGCGGCGCGGTCGGCGGAACTCGACCTCCTCCTTCTCGACGCGCCGCAGCTCTTCGCCCGCCCCGGCAATCCGTACCTGGAGGGGCCGGGGCGCGACTATCCGGACAATCACCTGCGCTTCGGCGCGCTGTCCCATGTCGGCGCCATCCTCGCCCGGGAAGGCGTGGACGGGTTCCTGCCCGACATCCTCCATGCGCACGACTGGCAGGCGGGGCTCGCGCCGGCCTACCTGGCGCTGACGCCCGGACGGTCCGTCACCTCGGTGATCACCATCCACAACATCGCCTTTCAGGGCGTGTTCGGCGCGCACCTTCTGCCGCAGCTCGAGCTGCCGCTGCAGGGCTTCAACGTCGACGGCTTCGAATACTACGGCAACTTCAGCTTCTTGAAGGCCGGCGTCGTCTATGCCGACCGCATCACCACCGTGAGCCCCACCTATGCGCGCGAATTGACCGACCCCGCGTTCGGGTTCGGCTTCGAGGGGATCGTGGCGGCGCGGCGGGGGCGGCTGTCCGGCATCCTCAACGGCGTCGATCTCGACGTGTGGAACCCCGCCAAGGATCCCGACCTCGTCAAGTGCTACACCGGCGCGGCGCCCACCAAGCGGGTGGCCAACCGGGCGGCGCTGGAGGCCCGCTTCGGCCTGTCGCTCGCTCCGGACGCGCCGCTCTTCTGCGTCGTCAGCCGGCTCACGCGACAAAAGGGCATCGACCTTCTGGTCGACGTGCTGCCGCGGCTTGTCGCCCGCGGCGCGGGGCTCGTGGTGCTCGGCTCCGGCGACATGGACCTCGAGGTGCGCCTGCGCGCGGCCGCGGCCGCCTGGCCGGAGCGCATCGGCGTCGAGCTCGGCTACGACGAGCCGCTGTCGCACCTGATGCAGGGCGGCGCCGATTCGATCATCATCCCCTCGCGCTTCGAGCCGTGCGGGCTGACGCAGCTCTATGGGCTGCGCTACGGCTGCCTGCCGCTGGTCGCGCGCACCGGCGGCCTCGCCGACACGGTGATCGACGGCAACAGCGTGGCTCTCGCGAGCGGCGTCGCGACGGGCTTCCAGTTCGCCCCGGTGACGGCCGCCGCGCTGGGCGACGCCATCGACCGCGCCTGCGACGTCTTCGCCGACAAGAAGGCGTGGCGAACCATGATGACGAATGCGATGCGCCAGCGGGTCGGCTGGGACAAATCGGCCGCCCAGTATCGTAATCTTTACGAAAGCGCCCTCCAAGAGGCCGCCGCGCCGCGCGATTGAAGGAGACGACGACATGACCATGCGGTCCGTTCCCACCACCCCGATCGAGGGGCAGAAGCCGGGGACCTCGGGCCTGAGGGCCAAGACCAGGGTCTTCATGCAGCCCGGCTATCTGGAGAATTTCGTCCAGTCGATCTTCGCCGCCGTCGGCCCGATGGACGGCAAGACGCTGACGGTGGGAGGCGACGGCCGTTATTTCAACAAGGCCGCGATCCAGACGATCATCAAGATGGCCGCCGCCGCAGGCGTCGCGCGCGTCCTCGTCGGCCGCAACGGGCTGCTGTCGACGCCGGCCGCCTCCGCGGTGATCCGCGCGCGCAAGACCGACGGCGGCATCATCTTGTCGGCGAGCCACAATCCGGGCGGTGAGGACGGCGATTTCGGCGTCAAGTACAACATCGCCGCCGGCGGCCCGGCGCCGGAGGGGATCACGGAGAAGATCTTCGAGGCGACCAAGACGATCGCGAGCTACGACATCGCCGACATCCCCGATGTCGACCTCTCCACCGTCGGCGAGAGCGAGCACGCCGGCATGGTGGTGGAAGTGATCGACCCCGTCGCCATCTACGCCGAGCTGATGCGCTCGCTGTTCGACTACGAGGCGATCCGCGCGATGTTCGCGGGCGGCTTCCGGATGCGCTTCGATGCCATGCACGCCGTGACGGGCCCCTACGCCAAGGCGATCCTGGAGGGCGAATTGGGCGCGGCGCCGGGCACCGTGATCAACGGCGAGCCGGAGCCCGATTTCGGCGGCCACCATCCCGACCCCAACCCGATCCACGCCAAGGCGCTGATGGACGAGATGTTCGGCCCGGACGCGCCCGATTTCGGCGCCGCCTCGGACGGCGACGGCGACCGCAACATGATCGTCGGCCGCGCCGCCTACGTGACGCCCTCCGACAGCCTCGCCGTGCTCGCGGCCAACGCGCACCTCGCGCCCGGCTATGCGGACGGGTTGAAGGGCATCGCCCGCTCGATGCCCACCTCGCGCGCGGCCGATCGCGTGGCCGAGAAGCTCGGCGTCACCTGCTACGAGACGCCCACGGGCTGGAAGTTCTTCGGCACGCTGCTCGACGCGGGCAAGGCCACCTTGTGCGGCGAGGAGAGCGCCGGCACCGGCTCGGCCCACATCCGCGAGAAGGACGGGCTGTGGGCGGTTCTGTTGTGGCTGAACATCCTCGCCAAGCGCGGCGAGTCGGTCGCCGACATCCTCAAGGCGCACTGGGCGGGCCACGGACGCGACTACTATTCGCGCCACGATTTCGAGGGTGTCGACAAGGCGGCGGCGGAAACGCTGTTCGCGGACCTGCGCGCGGCGCTGCCGTCGCTGCCGGGCCGCACCGTCTCCGGCTTCACCATCACCGCGGCGGACGATTTCGCCTACACCGATCCCGTCGACGGCTCGAAAGCCGACAAGCAGGGCATCCGCATCATCTTCGGCGATGCCGCGCGCGGCGTCCTGCGCCTGTCGGGCACCGGCACGGTGGGGGCCACCTTGCGCGTCTACCTGGAGCGCTTCGAGCCGGACCCCGCGGCGCAGGCCGAAGACCCCGACACGGCGCTGGCGCCCATCGCCGAGGCGATCTATACGCTGGCCGGCATCAAGGAGCGGCTCGGCCGCGACGCGCCCGACGTCAGAACCTGAGCCAAACTGCCGCCGACGTGTGCGCCAGCCCGTACAAGCGCGGGCCGGTGTGCTACAACCATTTGATCTTGCGCGCCTAATCGAGGTTCCGAGCATGCTCGACGTGAAAACGAATTCTCTCGAAGAATTCTGGATGCCGTTTACCGACAACCGCGGCTTCAAGCAGGCGCCGCGGCTGATCACCGGCGCCGCGGGCGTCTATATGACGGACCACAAGGGCGGCACGGTGATCGACGGTTCGTCGGGCCTGTTCTGCTCGCCGGCTGGGCACTGCCATCCACGCATCATCGAGGCGGTCCATGCCGCCATGCAGGAGATGACCTACGTGTCGCCGTTCGGCACCGGCCATCCGATGAGCTTCGCGCTCGCCCAGGAGGTGGCGCGGCTGACGCCGGAGACGATCAACCACGTCTTCTTCGTCAACTCCGGTTCCGAGGCGATCGACACCGCGCTCAAGATCGCGATGGCCTACCACTATGCCCGCGGCGAGCGGCGCACCCGCTTCGTGAGCCGCGAGCGGGCGTATCACGGCGTCAACATCGGCGGGGTGAGCCTATCCGGGCTCGTCAACAACCGCCGCGCCTTCCCCGGCACGATGCCCGATGTCGTCCACATGCGCCACACGTGGACGGAGGAGGAGCTGTTCGTGCCGGGCCAGCGCGCCACGGGCGCGGACCGGGCGGAAGACCTGAAGCGCTTCATCGACAACTACGGCGCGGAGACCATCGCGGCCGTGTTCGTGGAGCCGGTGGCCGGTTCAACCGGCACGCTGCCGCCGCCCAAGGGATACCTGGAGCGCCTGCGGCAGATCTGCGACGAGTACGGGCTGCTCCTGGTGTTCGACGACGTGATCTGCGGTTTCGGCCGGGTCGGCGGCAACTTCAGCGCCGACGCCTTCGGCGTTGTGCCGGACATGATCACGATGGCCAAGGCACTCACCAACGGATCGATCCCGATGGGCGCCGTCGCCGTGCGCGACGACATCTACGAGACCGTCACCGACAGCGCGGCGATGGGCGGCATCGAGCTGTTCCACGGCTACACCTATTCCGGCCACCCGGCTGCCTGCGCGGCGGGCCTGGCCTCGCTCGGCATCTACCGCGAAGAGGGCCTGTTCGCACGCGCAGCGGAGATGTCACCCTACTTCGAGGAGGCGATCCTCACCCTGGCGGACCATCCGATGGTGAAGGATATCCGCACCATCGGCATGATGGCCGGCGTGGAGCTCCACGCGCATGAGAAGCCGGGCAAGCGCGGCACCCTCGCCCAGATCGAGATGTTCTGGGGCGGCCTGCACGTGAAGTTCACCGGCGACACCGGCATCGTGGCCCCCATGTTCGTCGCCGAACGAGCGCACATCGACGAGATCGTCGGCAAGTTCCGCAAGGCGCTCGACACGCTGCCGCAATAAAGGCGGCGCGTTGCGCCGACGTTCATTTCCAAGAGATACGAGGGGGTTCCCCCCTCGCGCTCCCTCCACCTCGCCGGCAGGCAGGTTTGCAGGATCAGATGCCCTTCGGGCAGCTGACCTGAAACCCGGTCGAGCCTGGGCCGCACCGCGACGCCGTAAAGGGGTACGGCTTCGCCCCGTCCTCGCCATCCTCGCTTCGCTGCGGGTGGCTCCGGGCGGCCCCTTGACGGCGCCGCAGCCCGGCGAAGGCGTCAGGCGAAGTGGCAGGCGGCCTTGCGGCCATCGTCGAGGGCGCGCAACTCGGGCTCCTCTTCGCGGCAAATCGGCTGCACCAGCGGGCAGCGCGAGGCGAAGCGGCAGCCGCGCGGAATGTCGATGGGGTTGGGCAGATCGCCCACGATCGCCGCGCGCGGCCGCTCCTTGAGCGGGCGGGGCGGCGGAATGGTGGCCACGAGCGCGCGCGTATAGGGGTGCGCCGGCTCGCGCAGCACCTCGCGGGCGACGCCATACTCCATCAGCTTGCCCAGATACATGATCGCCACGTGGTCGGCGACGTGGCGCACGATGCCGAGATCGTGCGAGACGAACACGTAGGAGAGGCCCAGCTTCTCCTGCACGTCCTGGAAGAGGTTGACGATCTGCGCGCGCACCGACACGTCGAGCGCGGAGACGGGCTCGTCGGCGACGATGAGCTGCGGCGACACGATCAGCGCCCGCGCGATGCTGATGCGCTGCTTCTGGCCGCCCGAGAATTCGTGCGGATAGCGCCCCATGACGGACGGGTCGAGGCCCACGAGGCTCAGGATCTGCGCCGCCCGCTCCAGATTGCGCTTGGGGCTGCCCTCGCCGAGGATGCCGAGGGGCTCGGCGATGCTGTCGCCGACGCGCACGCGCGGATCGAGCGAGCCGAGCGGATCCTGGAACACCATCTGGAAGCGGCTGCGCATCTGGCGCAAGGCCGCCGGGTCGGCGGTGGCGATGTCGATGCCGTCGAAGACGATGCGGCCGGAGGTGGGCTCCAAGAGGCGGATCATCAGCCGCCCGAGCGTGGACTTGCCGCAGCCGCTCTCCCCCACGAGCCCGAGCGTGGAATGGCGCGCCACGGTCAGGGACACGCCGTCCACCGCGCGCAGAACATGGCGCGGCGCGCGGCGCAGCAAATGCCGGCCGACGGGGAAGTGCTTGGTGAGCGCCTCCACCTCCAGGAGCGGCCGCCCGGCGGGTTCCGCGTCAGCCATCATTGGTCGGGGATCCGGTAGTCGAAGGGCATGATGCAGGCAGCGCGATGGTCGGGCTCCAGCTGGTAGAGGTCAGCCAGAATGTCCGAGCAGGCGGGGCGGCTGTGGGCGCAGCGCGGCGCGAAGCGGCACCCCGGCGGCAGCTCGGTCAGCTTGGGGACCGTGCCGGGGATGGTGGCGAGGCGGCCGGACGTGTCGTCGTCCGGGATGCTCTCGATCAGCGCCTTGGTGTAGGGGTGGCCCGGCCGGTCGAAGAAGGCCGACACCGGCCCGGTTTCGGCGATCCGGCCGCAATACATCACCGCCACATTGTCGGCGAAGTTGGCCACCACGCCGAGATCGTGGGTGATGATGATGATCGACAGCCCCGTCTCTTCCTTCAGCTCGTAGAGGAGATCGAGGATCTGCGCCTGCACCGTCACGTCGAGGGCGGTGGTCGGCTCGTCGGCGAGGAGGAGCTTGGGCTTGCACGACAGCGCCATGGCGATCATCACCCGCTGGCGCAGGCCGCCCGACAGCTCGTGCGGATAGTTCTTGAGCCGCCGCTCGGCCGCCGGAATGCGCACGCGCTCCAAGAGCTCGATGGCGCGCAGGCGGGCATCGCGCGCCGACAGCCCGAGATGGAAGCGCATTGGCTCCATGATCTGCGCGCCGATGCTCATCACTGGATTGAGCGAGCTCATCGGTTCCTGGAAGATCATCGCGATATCGCGGCCGCGGATCTCGTTGAGCCGCTTTTCGGGCACCTGGGCGAGATCCTCGCCCTCGAACAGGATCTGGCCGCCGATGGTGGCGGCGTCCGGCAGGAGGCGCAGGAGCGCCATCGCCGTCGCCGACTTGCCGCTGCCCGATTCGCCGACGAGCCCCATCACCTCCCCCGCACCGAGCGAGAAATCGATGCCCTCGACGGCGCGAAGGTCGCGCCCGCCGCTGCGGAACGACACGGAGAGGTCGCGGACCTCCAGGAGGGGGCGCGGGTCAGCCACGGCCGGCCGCCTTCGGGTCGAGCCGCTCGCGCAGCCCGTTGCCCAGCGTGTTGACGCCCCACACCATCAAGATGATGGCGACGCCCGCGCTGTTGGCGACCCAGGGCGCCACGAATAGCCGGTCGCGCCCTTCGGCCAGGACGTTGCCCCAGCTCGGCGTGGGCGGCGGCAGGCCGAGGCCCAGGAAGGAGAGCGCCGTCTCGGTCAGGATCATCTGCGCCACCTGCAGCGTCGACACGACGACGATCATCGGCAGGAGGTGCGGGAAGATGTGGCGGCGGATCAGGTAGCTCGCCGAAGCGCCGTGGGAGCGCCCCGCCTCGATGAAGGGCCGCTCCTTGAGCGACAGCGTCAGCCCGTAGACCACCCGCGCGTAGACCATCCAGCTCGACACGCCCAGGATGATGACGATGTTGATGAGGCTGCCCCCCAGCACCGCGACGACGAGGATGGCGAGCAGGATCTCCGGAAAGGCGAGGTGCGCGTCGGCGAAGCGCATGATGAGCTGCTCGGTGCGCCCGCCATTGTAGCCGGCCATCATGCCGAGCAGCGTGCCGATGAGGCAGGACAGGAGCATCGAGGAGACGCCCACCAGGATCGACACGCGCGAGCCGTAGATGAGGCGGGAGAAGACGTCGCGGCCGTAGCCGTCGGTGCCGAGGATGTGGGAGACGCTGCCGCGCGCGTCCCAGACCGGCGGCACGAGGCGGCTGAAGAGGTCCTGCTTGAGCGGGTCGTAGGGCGCCAGCGCGGGGGCGAATATCGCCACAAGCACGAAGATCGCGACGACGATCGCACCGAGCACGATCTTGACGGTGGGAGTGAACATCGCCGGCCTCCTCAATCCAGCCGGATGCGCGGGTCGACCACCGAAAGGATGAGGTCGACCAGAAGATTGGCGATGATGATGGCGAGCGCGACGATGATCACCGAGGCGACCACCACCGGCACGTCGCGCTGGTAGATGGCGCCGATCATCAGCCGGCCGATGCCGGGCCAGGCGAAGATCGTCTCCGTCACCACCGACCCACCGACGAGGCGCCCGACCTGGAGGCCGAAGAAGCTGATGATCGGGTTGAGCGCGTTGGGAAGGATATGGCGCAGCAGGATGCGCAGGCGCGGCAGGCCCTTGGAGCGGGCCGTCGTCACATAGAGTTCGTCGGTGATTTCCAGGACGCTGGTGCGGGTGATCAGCACGAGGTTGGGCGCGATGAAGGCGGCCAGCGTCACCGATGGCAACACGAGGTGCTGCCATCCGCCGGTGCCGGAGGTGGGCAGCCAGCCGAGATTAAGCGCGAAGAGCTGCACCAGGAGGATGCCGAGCCAGAAGGAGGGCATCGACTGGCCCGCCACCGCCAGCGAGGAGATCACCATGTCGGCGGTGCGGTCCTTGTAGCGGGCCGACACGAGCCCGCCCACAAGGCCGACCACCAGCGCGATGACGAGCGCCGCGCCGATGAGCTGGAACGTGGCGCCAAGCCGCTGGACGACAATGTCGATGGCCGGCGCCTGGAACTGCAGCGAGCGGCCGAAATCGAGCCGCACGATGTCCGCCAGGAATTGCAGGTACTGCACGATCAGCGGCTGATCGAGGCCCAGTTCCTGGCGCAGCAGCGCCTCCTGCTCGGGCGTGCGGGTGATGTCGAGATAGAGTTCGACCGGATCGCCGGTCAGCCGCAGGATGAAGAACGTCACCGCCGTCACGATCAGGATCGAGATCGGGATGGTCGCGAGACGGCGGAGGATGAAATTCAGCACGGCGCGGTCCTCGGGGTCGCGGGCGCCATGCCCTGTCCCGCTGGCGTCAGGGGCACGGCCGACGCGGCGGAACGAGGCCGAGGCCTCGCCGCCATGTCGGCCGAGCGGGTCCTAGACTGCAAGAATTTCCTCGTTGTCGAAGGCATCGGAGAGCAGAACCGGCCCGTTCTCCGTGATCTGGATGAGGTCTTCCATGTGCAGCCCCTTGACGCCGACTTCGCGGATCCGCGTTTCGACCGTCGAGACCATGCCCACTTCGTAGACCGTGTCTTCGTACGGCTTGATCATCGGGTACTCGTGGACTTCGAGGCCGATGCTGTGGCCGTTGTGGGCGAAGGGGAACGGCAGCTTGTGCTTCTCGTGCAGGCGCCGCGCTTCCTCGAACAGCTGGCCGCCGGTGTTGCCGGGGCGGAGCATGTCGATGATGGCGTGGTGGATTTCGCGCAGGCGCTTCCAGGTGTCGACCTCGTCCGCCGTCGGCTTGCCCACCTTCGCGGTGCGGCCGACGTTGGAATAGTAGTCCTGGTAGAAGCCGCCCGAATCGGCCTTGACGATATCGCCCTTCTGGACGCGGTAGTCGGACGGGGCGGCGTGGGGGAAGCCCGTGTTCGGCCCGGCGTTGATGTGGTTGAAGGCGATGCTCTCGGCGCCTGACAGCAAGATCTGGTCGGCGAGCCGGCGCGACAGGCTCCACTCGTCCTCGCCCACGCGGGTGGTGAGGTAGGTGGCCATCATGGCCTTTTCGGTGCCGCGGTAGCCCTCCTGCAGGATCTCCACCTCGCGCGGCGTCTTGAACATGCGCACGCTGCGGAACAGCGCATCGCACGGCACGAGGTTGAGCGAGGGGAGCGCCGCCTGGAGTTCGAGCACGTAGCGGCCGGGCAGGAAGTCGAGCTCGCAGCCGACCTTGCCGCTCTCCAGGCCCATCTCGCGAAGGACCTCCTCGACCAGCTTCATCGGCGGGTTGACGAATTCCTTGTAGCCGCGGATCTCGGAGATCCAGCTCTCCTGGCGGACGTAGGCTTCCTCGACCTGGCAGATGACGAAGACCGGCTCGCGCCCCTTGGCCCAGACGATCAGGCCCAGGCGGTCGCGGATCGACTTCAGCGTCGCGATGCTCGCGTCGCTGACGTAGCGGATGTTCTCGGGCGAACAGGCGATGATCGCGTCGAAATCGCTGGCTTCCAGCGCCTTGCGAACCCCGGCGATATCGCCAGCGGCATCATCGATTTTTTTCATGGCTGCTCCTGACCGGCGGTGCGAGCGGCGGGTTGGCCCGCCGCTCGTTCGCCAGCTCGTTCTGGTTGGAAAGGTTGCGGCGCGCTGGTCAGTTCAGCTTGGCGTCTGACAGACGCAGGATCTTGTCGGCCGGCGCGTCCCAGCCTTCGAGATTGTCGACGGCGCCGTAGATCGTCGGCAGGCCGAACAGGAAGATCGCGGGCACCTCTTCGTGCATGATCTCCATCATGCGGTGATAGGCCTTGAGGCGCTCGTCGTCGTCGACGGTGGAGCGCGCTGCCAGGAACAGCTTCTCGTACTCGTCGTTGTGCCAGTAGTTGCGCTTGCCGCCATCGGTGAACCAGACGGTGGCGAAGTCGGCGTCGCCCAGGCTGTACCAGCCGACCATGTGCATCGGGCCCATGTCGTGCGCCGTCGCCATCTTGGAATAGACGCCCTGCTCGACCACGTTGACGGTGGTGTTGACGCCGATGTCGGCGAACATGGCGGCGATGACGTTGCTGATGTCGACGTCGGCGAGATACTTGCCCGAGCGGGTGGTGATGGAGGTATCGAAGCCGTCGCCGTAGCCGGCTTCTTCCAGCAGCGCGCGGGCTTTCTCCGGGTCGTAGGGGATCGGGCCGAGGTCCGGATTGAAGCCGAAGGTGTTGGAGGTCAGCATCTGGCCCTGCAGCACGGTGCCGCGGCCGAGCAGCAGGCGCTCCAGGATCGCTTCCTTGTCGACCGCCATGTTGAGCGCGAGGCGAACGCGGGCATCGTCGAAGGGGGCCTTGCTGGTATCGAAGGTGAGCAGCAGGCCGACCGTCGATTCCACCGAGACCACGGAGGCGTTGGGCGACTGGTCCACCGTCTCGAGCAGGTCGATGGGCAGCTCTTCGGAGATGGCGACCTCGCCGGCGAGCAGCGACGCGACGCGGGTGGAACCCTCCGGCACCTGGCGCAGGACGAGCGTGTCGATGGCCGGCTTGCCGCCCCAATAATCGTCGAAGGCGGTGTATTCGATGCGGTCGCCCGGCACCCAGCGGGAAAGCTGGAACGGGCCGGTGCCCATGGGCTTGGAGGTCATCCCGTCGCGACCGACCTCCTCCACGTAGTGCTTGGGCTCGATGCCGATGTTGGACAGACCGTTGAGCAGGGTCGGGAACGGACCCTTGGTCTTGATGAGGATGGTGTGATCGTCCTCGATCTCGACGCTCTCGACCTGGGAGACGCGCGATTTGGTGCCGTAGAGCGAATCGGGCGCCAGCACGTAGTCGAACGTGTACTTGACGTCCTCGGCCGTGAACGGGGTGCCGTCATGGAAGGTGACGCCCTCGCGCAGCTTGAAGCGCCAGGTCTCCGGGTCGATCGCCTTCCATTCGGTGGCGAGGCCGGGGTGCAGGTCGCCCTTCCAGTCGCGCAGCACGAGAGGCTCCATCATCTGGAACATCACGCTCTGCGAGGCGAAGCTGCTGAAGCCGGTGATGAGCGAATCGGGCACGCCCTGGACCGCCACTTCGAGGGTACCCTCGGCCGCGAAGGCCGCCGGCACGCCGTTGAGCAGCGCCATGCCGCCGAGCGAGGCGCCTGCCGCCAAAAGGCCGCGCCGCGTGATTTCAAACGATGTTTTAGCCATTCGCCCATCCTCCGTTCGTAAGAGCGGCCCGCTCGGGTCGGGCCGCGGCTGACCGATGTTCAATTTTCCAGGGTTGTGCCGGCGCTCGGGCGCCAGGCCTTGCGCATCGCGCTGGCCGCATTCTCGATGTGGCGGACCGACAGGCGGAACGCCTCTTCCGCGTCGCGCGCCTCGATGGCGTCGAAGATCGCGCGGATCTCCGCGACGGCGGCCGCCATGCGGCCCGGCTCGTTGAGGGTCAGGGTGCGCAGGAGGTGGATCCGCCCGTGCACGATGCGCAGCATCTCCGCCAAGGTCGGGTTGCCGCAGCTTTCCTGAAGGGCTTCGTAAAAGGCGTTCTTGGCGCGGCGCAGCGCCAGCGGATCGCTGTCCCCCAGCGCCCGCTCCACGGCGCGGGTGCGCTCGCGCAGCGCCTCGATCGCGTCATCGGTTCCGAGCTGCGCCGTGAGCCGGGCGGCGCCGCCCTCCAGAAAGGCGCGGACCGCGTAGACGTCCGTCGCCTCCTCCACCGTCATCATCTTGACCACGACGCCGCCGTTGGGCTGCGAGGTGACGAGACCCTCCGCGTCGAGCTGGCGCAACGCCTCGCGCAGAAGCGGGCGGCTGACGCCGAAGCGCTGGCACAGGTCGCGCTCGATCAACCGGTCGCCGGGGGCGAGCTGCCCCTCGAAGATCATCAGCTTCAGGAGATCCTGAACCTGGGAACGGACGGGAGCGACGACGCGGGTGACAGTCTGCATTGATTTTGGGCTTGCCCATTTATCGTTCGTGTCAGACAAACAGGCTAACAGTTTGCCAGACGGTCGTCCAGCGGCTACACTGTGAAAAATTTCGGAGCGGGAACAACAACTTGAGCGAGATAAACAGCGTGGCGATCTTCGGCTTCGGCGCCATCGGTCGTGCCGTTGCCGGGCCACTGGTCCGCAATGAACTGGCGGGAATCGAGCTGATCGGCATCGTGACCCGCACCGCCCCCGACACGCTCGAGGAAGGCATCCGCCTCTTCGCCACCCCCGATGAAGCGCTGTCGCACCGCCCGCGCATCGTGGTCGAGGCGGCCGGCGGCAAGGCCTTTGCAGATCTCGTGCCGCAATGCCTCGCGCGGGGGGTGGACGTGCTGGCCGTCTCCGTCGCGGCGATGGCAGACCGGGCGGTGGAAGCGGCGGTGCGCGAGGCGAGCGCGGCCGGCGGCGGCCGGCTCCTGGTCGCCAGCGGCGCGGTCGCCGGGCTCGACGCCATATCGGCTGCACGCGAGGGCGGGCTCACCCGCGTCAGCCTCGTTCAGCGCAAGCCGCTGCGCGCCTTCCCCGACCTCGACCAGTCCGCCAGCGAGGCGACGACCGTCTCCCAGGGCAGCGCCCGCGACGCCGCCCTCGCCTTCCCGCAGAACGCCAACATCTCCGCCGCCATCGCCCTTGCCGGCCTCGGGCTCGACGCGACGGAGGTGTCCGTCGTCGCCGACCCTTCGGTGTCGCGCAACATCGCCGAGCTGCGCGTGGAAGGCGCGTTCGGCGAGCTGGACGTGACCATCCGCAACCTGCCCAGCGCCGCCAATCCCCGCACCGCCCGCCTCGCCTCGCTCAGCATCCTGGCGGCGCTGCGGCGCTCGACCGCCCCCATCGTCGTCCCGGCCTGAGGGCCGCAGCCCAAGGAGACATCCGCATGACGTTCACCGTCGTCGCCCGTTGTGCCCGCTCGCACCGTCTCGGCGTCGTCATCGCGACGCGCGCGCCCGCCGTCGGCAACCGCTGCCCCATCGTGCGCCCCCAGTACGGCGCCGCCAGCGTCCAGCTCATCGCCGACCCGCGCCAGACCATGCTGGCCGGCCGCCTGCTCGACCTCGGCTATTCGGCGACCAAGGTGCTGGCCGAGCTGCAGGCGAGCGATCCGCACATCGGGCGGCGCCAGATCGGCATCGTCGACAGCTACGGCAACACCGCCGCCTTCAGCGGCAAGACGGCGAACGGCTTCAGCGGCCACATCCTGGGCGAAGGGTTCGTCGCCATGGGCAACGCCGTCGTCTCGCAGGACGTGGTCGATGCTATGGCCGAGGCGATGCGCGCCAACGTAGAGCTCGACCTCGCCGACCGGCTGATGCTCGCCATCGAGGCAGGCGGCAACGCGGGCGGCCAGGAGGAGGGCCAGTTCTCCGGCGGCATTCAGGTCTTCGGCAGCGAACCGTTCGCCGAGCTCGACCTCCGTGTCGATCTCAAGGACAACGCCATCGCCGAGCTCCGGCGCATCTACGACTGGTTCCGCCCGCTGATTCCATACTATCTGGAACGCGTGCAGGACCCCTACATCGAGCGCGAGGACCGCTGGCGCGCCCGCCACCTGGAGAGCATCGGGGCGTCCTCCAGCTAGCACGCCCCCGAGGCGAACCGCGTTCGCCTGCCTCCCGTGTCAAACGCCTCTGGCTGGCCCCGCAGGGGCCGGCGCCGCGCCAGCATTCGGCCGCGCGCGTTCCGCCGCAGCCTTGTCGGCCGCTCCCACGCCGTGCACAAAGTCGAGGCCCCGGCAGCCCCGCCGGTGGCGACGCACGACTTGGGAGACCCGATGCGCACTGCCGTGACCATCGCCGCCGTCATCTGGATCCTGGAGGTGGCCGAGAGCGTGCTGCGGCCGCTCGCCATCAGCCTCCTCATCTTCCTCGTCCTGAGCGCGGTGTCGGCCCGCATCGTGAGCCTGATCCCGGCCACCTTCCGACGCGGGCGCATGACGGCGCACATCGTCAGTATCGTCGGTGTCGGCTTCATCCTCGTGTTGCTGGGCGTTCTGATGTCGGAGTCGATCGCCAATCTGAGCGCGAACTTGCAGACATACGAACAAAATCTCGATTTCCTGCTCGCCGAGGTGCAAAAATACTTCGGGTCGAGTCAAAAAGTGCAGGTGATGGACCTCCTCCGAAAAATCGATCTGCGCAGCTTCGTGCTCGGTGTGGCCGGTTCGACGGCCGCGTATATCTCGATGTTTTTCGTCGTCCTGCTCTATCTCGCCTTCGTCGTCGTCGAGGCCCAGTCGTTCAACGACAAGCTGGCGGCGCTGGCCGGATCGCCGGAGCGGGAGGCGCGGCTGCGCCGCTTCTCCACCGCTGTCAAACGCGGCATCGACGACATCATCGGCATCCAGGTGTTCGTCGGCGCGCTGCAGGCTGTGCCCACCTTCATCGTGCTGGCGATCGTCGGCGTCGACGGGGCGCTCCTTTGGGCCGTCCTCGTTTTCCTCCTCAGCTTCATCCCCACCATCGGCACCATCTTCGGCATCGCCATCCCGGCGCTGATGACGCTGTTGCAGTTCATGTCGCTGGAGCTCTTTCTGGTGGTGCTGGCGCTGGTGGGCATCGTGCAGCTCTACGGCACCAACATCCTGCTGCCGCAGTTGATGAGCCGCTCGCTCAGCCTCAGCTCGCTCGTGGTGCTGATCGCGGTGTTCGCGGGCGGCGCGATATGGGGCATCGTCGGCGCGCTGATCGCGGTGCCGGTGCTGACCGTGGCGATGATCGTGTGCTCGCAATCGCCCTCGCTGCGGTCGATCGCGGTGCTCCTGTCGGCCAACGGCACGCTGCCCGGCATCGGGCAGGACGACATCGCCGAGGACGAGACCGGCGTCGCCGCCACATAATGAGGCGTGCCGCTTGACCCAGATCATTCGCCGCGGCCGCGCCGGCGCGAATACTCGCCCGGCGCCCGCGGCAGGACCAACCACGACGCCGCAACGACAAGGGGAGCGCAAACGCCGTGACAGACCGCTACGCCACCGGGATGGCGACCCGCCGCCGCGTGCTGGGCGATGCCCATGTGGACCGGGCCGAAGCCAACAAGCGCCGCTTCGACGAGCCGTTCCAGGACCTCATCACCGAAGGCGCGTGGGGCAGCGTCTGGTCGCGCCCGCAGCTTTCCCACCGCGAGCGCTCGCTGATCACGCTGGCGCTGCTCGCGGCCGGTGGCAACTTCGAGGAGGTCGCCATGCACGTGCGCGCGACCAAGAACACCGGCGCCAGCCCGGACGACGTGATGGAGGCGATGTTGCACGTGGCGATCTATGCCGGCGTGCCCAAGGCCAACCACGCGATCAAGATCATAAAGGACGCTTACAAGGAGATGGGGGAAGAACTCGAATGAGGAACAAGGCAGAGGGCGCATTCTACCAGCGCGACCGCGAGTGGCATCCGCCCGCCTTCGCGCCCGGCTACAAGACCAGCGTGCTGCGCTCGCCGCAGAAGGCGCTGATCTCGCTGGACAACACCCTGTCGGAGGCGACCGGGCCGGTGTTCGGCCACAACATCATCGGCGAGTTGGACAACGACCTCATCCACAATTTCGCCGCGCCGGGCGAATCGGCCATCGGCGAGCGCATCATCGTCTACGGCCGCGTGATGGACGAGAACGGCAAGGGGCTCCCCGGCACGCTGGTGGAGTTCTGGCAGGCCAACGCCGGCGGGCGCTACCGCCACGCCAGGGAAACCTACATCGCCGCGCTCGACCCCAATTTCGGCGGCTGCGGCCGCGCGATCACGGACGAGGACGGCGGCTATGCCTTCCGCACCATTCGCCCCGGCGCCTACCCGTGGCCCAACCGGCCGAACGACTGGCGGCCGGCGCATATCCACTTCTCCCTGTTCGGCCACGCCTTCGCGCAGCGGCTGATCACCCAGATGTATTTCGAGGGTGACCCGATGATCTGGCAGTGCCCCATCGTCGGCACCATCCCCTCGCGCGAGGCGATCGAGGGCCTCACCGCGCTGCTCGACCGGGAGAACACCATCCCGATGGACGCGCGCGCCTATAAGTTCGACATCATCCTGCGCGGCCGCCGTTCGACGCTGTTCGAGAACCGTCTGGAGGGGAACTGACCATGCAAAGCCTCAACAGGTTCAAGGAAAGCGCCTCGCAGACCGCTGGGCCGTACGTCCACATCGGCTGCGTGCCCAATTTCGCCGGCATCGGGGGCGTGTTCCCGGCCGACCTCGGCAAGACGATGCTGAAGGAGGCGACCAGGGGCACGCGCATCACGGTGAAGGGCCAGGTGTTCGACGGCACCGGCACGCCGCTGCGCGATGCGCTGATCGAGATCTGGCAGGCCGATGCCGACGGCATCTATCCCGGCGGCAGCGATCCGCGCGGACCGGGCGATCCGCACTTCACCGGCTTCGGCCGCCAGGCGGGCGACGCCGCGACGGGCGAGTTCGCGTTCGAGACGGTGAAGCCCGGCCGCGTCCCCTTCCGCGACGGGCGCATGATGGCGCCGCACATCACGTTCTGGATCGTGGCGCGCGGCATCAATATCGGGCTGCACACGCGCATGTACTTCCCCGAGGAGGAGGAGGCCAACGCGGCCGATCCCGTGCTCGCCCGCGTCGAGCACAAGCCACGCCTCGCGACCCTCATCGCCAAGGCCGAGGGCGAGGGCACCTACCGCTTCGACGTGCACCTGCAGGGCGAAGACGAGACTGTTTTCTTCGACATTTGACGATAGCATCCTGTGGCGGCGAGGGGAGCCGAGCCGCCACAGGAGGTCCCCATGTCCTACTCCGGAAGCTGCCACTGCGACGCCGTCGCCTTCACCGTGGACGGCGACCTGCCGACCGAAGCCAACAGCTGCAACTGCTCGCACTGCCGCCGCAAGGGCTTCCTGCTGAGCTTCGTGCCGGCGACGCGCTTCACGCTCGAACGAGGCGAGGACAGGCTGCAATCCTACCAGTTCAATGCGCACCGCATCGAGCACCTCTTCTGCGAGACCTGCGGCACGCAACCGTTCGCGCGCGGTGCGGGTCCAGGCGGGGGCGACATGCGCGCCATCAACCTGCGCTGCGTGCCCGAGATCGACCTCGACGCGCTCACCCTCAACCGGATCGACGGCGCCGCTTTCTGATGCCCTCGCGCAGCCTCAGGGGAGCGCCGCCTTGGGCAGCACGCAGTGGATGCCCTTGTTGCCGTCGACGAGCTGGGTGACGCGCAGGTCGGCGGCTAGGCTGCACAGCGAATAGGCGTCCTGCGGCGCAAGGCCGGCCTCGGCCACGATGAGCGCGATCATGTCGCGCAGCGCCTGGCAGGCGGCATCGTCGAGGTCCTCGTGCAGGCCCATGGTGATCAGCTCGGTGGCGCTTTCCGCGCGCGGTCGCGTCAGGCGCATGTCCTTGCGCACGGTGAGCTTGAAGGTGCCGGTGAGCCCCGTCTCGATGGCGGTGAGGCAGACCTCGCCGTCGCCCTGAACGGCGTGGCCGTCGCCGGCGGAAAACAGCGCCCCCTCGTTGAAGACGGGGAAATAGACCGTGGTGCCGGCCACCAGCTCCTTGTTGTCCATGTTGCCGCCGAACTCGCGCGGTTCCTTGGAGGACAGGCGCCCCCAGGCCGGCGGCGGCGCGACGCCGAAATTGCCGAAGAAGGGCCGCAGCGGGAGCTGGCCGCCCCAAGGCAGCTTCGCCACCATCGCTACCCGGTCGAGCGGGATGTGGACGAGCCGCTTTTCCGGGAAATCCTCCGGCAGCGTGCCGTGGAGCGGCAGCTGGAGGTTCCAGCCGACGTCCTCGCGCAGAGTGATGTCGAGGATATCCACCTGCAGGACATCGCCCGGCTCGGCCCCGGCCACATGGACCGGGCCGGTGAGGAAGTGCGGGCCGGGGCCGCTGACATTTTCGGCGTGGACCGCGCCATGTCCGGCGAGTGTCGGGCCGCCGGGGGGCATGTCCTCGGGCTCGCCGGAGAGGGTGTCGATGGTGACCGTATCGCCCGAAGCCACGAACAGCACCGGCGCCAGCGCCGCGTCCCAGTGCCCCCAGTGGACGGTGCGCGGGCTCGCTTCGAGGTGGTGGTCGGTCGTCATGGGCTTCTCCGATGATGGCAGGCGGCTGGGTTGCGGCTCCGGCCGCTCTTTGTCGTCGCCCGGCTTCTTCCAAGTCCCTTGCCAAGTGGGCGCGCCGGCCTCGGCGGCCAGCGCTATCCCTTGACGGCGCCCATGGTGAGGCCGCGCACGATGTGGCGTTGCAGGAGGAAGACGGCGAGCATCACCGGCGTCAGCGCCACCATGCCGACCACGGCCATCTCGCCCCAGCGCACCCCTTGCGCGGTGATCAGGGTCGGGATCGCGACGGGCAGCGTGTGCACGTTCTTGCCGCCCAGCATGAAGGCGAACAAGAACTCGTTCCAGGCGAAGATGAAGCACAGCACCGACGTCGCGATGATGCCGTTCCTCAGCAGCGGGAAGACGACGCGGCGGAACACGGCGAGGCGCGACCACCCCTCCAGCATCGCCGCCTCCTCCAGTTCCACCGGCAGGTCGCGGCAGAAGCTGCGAAGCACCCAGATGTAGAAGGACAGGTTGAACGTCATGTAGGCGAGCGTGAGCCCAAGAAATGTGTCGAGCAGGCCGAGCTTGGCGAAGATCAGGTAGTAGGGAATGACGAGGCAGACCGGCGGGGCCATGCGCGTCGCCAGGATGAAGAGGAAGAGATCGTCGCGAAAGCGCATCTCGAAGCGGGCGAAGGCATAGGCCGCCGGCGTTCCGATGATGACCACCAGCAGCGTCGACACCGCCCCCAGCACCAGCGAGGTGAGGAGGTAGACGTGAAAGCCGCGCTCCACCACGTAGTCGAAATGTTCCAACGTCGGGGTGAACAGCCAGACGGTGGGGCGGGCGAACATGGCGTCGGTGGGCTTGATCATCATCAGGCCCATCCACACCACCGGAAACAGGATGAGGACGGCGATCAGGACGGCGCCCACGGTCCACGCCAGTTTGCGCAGCGGCGACGGGCCGTCGGGGGAGGATGCGCTCATCGGCGGCTCAAAACGCGTTCAGCTTGCGCTTGGCGAGCTGGTAGAAGACGTTGCAGAAGGCAAAGAAGATCAGCCAGACGATCACCGCCAAGGCGGACGCCTCGCCCAGGTTCCAGAATTCGAAGGTCATCTTGTAGGCGAGCACGCTCGGCATCTCCGTCGAGGTGCCCGGCCCGCCCCCGGTCAGGACGAAGATGCTGTCGAACACCTTGAAGGCGTCGATGAGGCGCAACAGCCCGATAACCACCAGGAGCGGCGCCAGCATCGGCAAGGTCAGGCGGATGAACGATTGCAGCGGGCTCGCCCCGTCGACGGCGGCGGCGCGGTAAGGGTTCACCGGCAGCGCCTGCAGGCCGGCGTAGAAGGCCAGCATCATGAACGGCGTCCACTGCCACACGTCGACGAAGATCAGCGCATAGAGCGCGAGGTTGGGCGAGGCGAAGATCGAGCTGTCGCCGATCAGGCCGAGCGGCTCGATGATGTTGGTGGAGAGGAGCCCCCACGAGCCGGCCAGCATGATCTTCCACAGGAGTCCGACCACGATGGGTGCCATCATGGACGGGATGAACAGGAACGGCACCAGGATCGAGCGACCATAGAGGGGCCGGTTCAACAACAGCGCGCCGAGGAGACCGAGCATGAACTCCAGCGGCACCGCGATGGCGACGAAGATGCCGGCGATCTTCATGGAGTTCCAGAAGCGGGAATCGGTCAGCAGCGCCGTATAGTTGTCGAAGCCGGCGAAGTCTCCCAGGCGCGCGAACTTCATCTCATGGAAGGAGATGAAGATCGTATAGATGAACGGCACCAGCGAGATGATCACGAAGGTGATCATCGCCGGTGCGATCAGCGCGTAGGGGTACCACCAGGCGGGGCCGGCCTTGGCCGGCTGGCCCGCCGGCACGGCGGCATCGTCGACGGTGCCGTCGGCGGCGGCCATCAGCGCGCGGCCGTGTGTTCGCCCGCCGCGTGGACGGGCGAATGGCAGCGCGGCGGGAGGCTGGTGCGGTGGACCATCAGTCGAGCAGGCACGTCTCGCAGATGTCGAGCATCGCGGCCTGGGCCTTGGCGGCGCCCTCCTCCGGCGTCAGCGCGCCGAGGCCGATCTCCTGCGAGATGCCGGTGAGGACGTCGTACAGCTCGTAGAAGTCCGGCATCTTCGGCTTGGCGACGATCACCTTAAGCGAATCCTCCATCGCCGAAAACAATCCGGCGAGCTCGCCCTCCTGCATCACCGGCAGCGCCCAGCTGGAATTGCGGATCGGCACGCCGCCGTTGCCCGCCTCCAACAGCGCTTCCTGCTGCCGCCGCTCGGCGAGCCATTGCAGGAACAGGAACGTCGCCTCGGGGTGCTCCGAATGCACCGAGATGGCCGTCACCGAGGTTTCGCCCTCCACCGAGCGCTCCGCTTCCATGCCCTCCTTGTGGGGCATGCCGGCATAGATGAACTTGCCGGCGTAGGGCGCGGCGCCGGGCTGGTCGATGCCGAGCACGAAGTCGGACCAGGCGATGGCCTGCGCCGCGATGCCGTTGCCCATCACGGTCGGCACGTCGAGCAGCGAATATTCGGCCATGCCCGGAGGGGCGAACTGCCAGAGATCCGCCCAGGCGACGATGGCTTCGATGTTTTCGGGGCTGTCGAAGGTGGGCTTGCCGTCCGCGTCGACGATGTCGCCGCCGTAGGACTTGATGAAGTTGCCCCACAGCGACAGGAAGGTGGAGCCGCCTTTCACCCCTTCCATCACGATGCCGTAGAAATCGCTGTCGAGCGTCTCGCCCGCCAGTGTCGTGCCGGCCGGGCGGGTGAAGAATTCGGCGATGTCCCGCAGCTGCGTGAAGGTCTCGGGCGGGGCGAGCTCGTAGCCGTATTTATCCTTGAAGGCGGCCATCTCGTCGGGATTTTCGAAGAGATCCTTCCGCGCCCAGTAGATCTGATTGTAGTTCCAGTTGATCAGGCCATAGCGCTTGTCGCCGAAGGCGGCGGTGGTGGAATAGGCCGGCTCGATCATGTCGGCGGCGTCGAACTCCGGGCTTTGCAGCGCTTCGTCGGCGAGGAGGTCGTCGATGGGCCGCAGCACCTCGGCACTCAGCATTGGGCCGAGTTGGAAGCCGTGCAGCATGATGGCGTCGTAGTAGCCGCGGCCGGACAGGAGATCGGCCTGCCCTTTGTTGATGACCTCGAAGTGGTTGAGCAGCTCGTAGTCCACCTCGATGCCGGTTTCTTCGGTGAACTGCGGCACGAGGGTGGCGAGCGTTTCCTGCAACGGGGTGATCTCGTCCAGCACGCGGATGGTGACGCCCTGATAGGGCTCGGCGGCGGTCTTGTAGGACCAGTCCGCCGCGGCCGGCCCGGCGCAGAGGACGAACGCGAGGCCGAGGGCACTGCCCGTTCGGCGTCGGCGGGACGAGATCGATACCATGCAGTTGCTCCTTGCTCGCAGGGCGGGCGTCAGGCGACGCTCGCCATCATCGGCGGCTTGACGGCAAGACGCGCGCCAGTGGCGGCGTCGAAGAAAAGAAGACCGGCCGGGTCGATGCGCGGCACGGCGCGCGCGCCCACGGCGAGAGCCGACAGGCCGGGCACCTTGGCGCGCACCAGCTCGGCGCCGATGCGGGCGCTGACGATGGTGTGCTTGCCGAACGGCTCGACGGCATAGATCTCGACGCTGTCCTGGCCGTCGCCGGCCTCGGCGGCCTGAAAGGCGAGCGCACGCGGCTTGATGCCGAGCGCGATCGGCCCGCGCCCCACGGCACTGGCGATGGCGCCCGCGGCGGCATGGCCGAGCGGCAAGCGCCCGCCGGCGGCGGTGCGCAGGCACGGCGCCGCGGACATGTCCAATTCGCCCGTGACGACGCTGATGGGTGGATCGCCGATGAGCCGCGCGACGGCGACGCTCGCCGGCGCGTTCCAGATCTCGGCCGGCGGCGCGACCTGCTCGAGCCGCCCGTCGATCAGCACGGCCACCCTGTCGCCCACCGAAAGGGCCTCCAGCCCGTCCGGCGTCATCCACAGGGCCGGGGTCGCGCGGCTCTTGAGGAGCGTCTTGATGTCGGCGCGCAGGCGGTGGCGCAGCTTGGCGTCGAGGTGCGAGATGGGTTCGTCGAGAAGGCCGAGCGCGGCATCGTCCTGCACCAGGGCGCGGGCGAGGCCCACGCGCTGCTTTTGGCCGCCCGACAGCTCGGCCGGGCGCCGGTCAGCCAGGTGCCCGATGCCCAAGAGTGCCAGCATCTCCCCCACCCGATCGCGCCGCTCGGCAGGCGACAGCACGCGCCGGCCCGGCACCGCCAGCGGCGAGGCGGCATTGTCGAACACCGTGAGGTGCGGAAACAGCGCGTAGCTCTCGAACAGATAGGAGACACGCCGGCGGACGGCGGGAATGGCGAGGAGATCGCGCCCGCCGAGGGCGATGGTGCCCCGGTCCGGTGCGGCGAGCCCCGCGATGAGCCGGCACAGCGTGGTCTTGCCGGCGCCGGAGGGCCCGGTGACAGCGAGGATCTCGCCCGGCGCCACCGTGAGGCCGACATCGCCCAGCGCCGCCGTGGAGCCGTAGGACTTGGCGAGGTCCGCGATGGCGAGGATCGCTGGCGTGCTCATGCGGCCCGCCTCAGATTGTGGCCGCATTCGCCGCAGAACAGATGCAGCGCCTCCGCCGGGAGGGCGACGCGGGCCCGCTCGCCGCTGCGCCAGCGGCTGGGGCCGTCCACCTCCGCCGTCACCCGCTCGGTGCCGAGCTGCAGGGTCAGGATATCGCTGTCACCGCGCGGCTCGACGGCGGCGACGCGCGCCTCGAAGCCGGATGGACCGGCGCCGGGGGGCGCGATCGCCACATGCTCGGGCCGGATCCCCACCGTGAGGCGTTCGCCGGATCGAAGCGCCCTCAGCACCTCGGTCTCCGTGCCGCCATTGAGCGGCGCTTGCCAGCCCGCCCCCACGAGGACGGGCGCCCCCTCCTCCCCCTCGACGGTGGCGGAGAGAAGGTTCATGGGCGGCTCACCGATGAAGTTGGCGACGAATTCGTTGGCCGGGCGCGCGTAGAGCTCGGCGGGCGTGGCGACTTGTTGCAGCACGCCATCGTTCATCACGGCCACGCGGTCGGCCATGGCGATGGCCTCGCTCTGGTCGTGGGTGACGAGGATCGAGGTGAGATGCGCGGTCTGCTGCAAGCGCTTGATCTCGGCGCGCAGCTGCACCTTCTGGTCGCCGTCGAGGTGGCTGAGCGGCTCGTCGAACAGGATGAGTTCCGGATCGCGCACCAGGGCGCGGCCGATGGAGATGCGCTGCTGCGCCCCGCCGGACAGGTCGCGCACCGTGTCGCCGGCCATCCCGCCGAGGCCGAGCAGGTCGATCACGGACGCGACGCGCTCGGCCGCCGTCTTGGCCGGCACGCCGCGCACCGACAGCGGAAAAGCGATGTTGTCGCGTGCCGACAGGTGCGGATAGAGCGCGTAGTCCTCGAAAACCATGGCGATGTCGCGCGCGCCCGGTGTCAGGGCCGACACCGGCCTGTCGTCGAAATAGATCTCGCCTTCGGTCACCGCCTCGATGCCGGCGACCATCTTGAGCGTCGAAGATTTTCCGCACCCGGAGGGGCCGAGCAGAGCCAGCATTTCGCCCTGAGGACAGATCAAGTTGAGGCTGCGGACGGCGGAAACGTTACCGTACCGCTTGGTCACCGCCTCGAAGCGAACCGTTGCCACGACTAGACCACCCGGCCGTCCGACCGCCGCGCACCCAGCGCAGCCGCCGAAGATCGCGGAGCCGACGTCCGGCATGAATTCAGTTCGCGATGGATCAGTGACGCCCCCGGACTGCTGCACGGGATGGCCGTTGCTGGCCACTCCCGCCCTAATACTTCCGCGAACCTAGCATTGCGCGAGATTAAGGCGCGCGGAAAATGTAGGCAGAGGCTGCCTTAACTTCGCGCAGGCGGGCGCCGCCGGGGGCAATCGGCTGCGCTCGCGATCACGCGGCGATGGCGCCGGGCACCAGCGGCGAGTCGGCATCGTACCGGGTGCCGGCCTTGAGGCACATGACCGGGCGCACAAGCCGCTCGGCCGTCTCCTGCGCGCCGGAATTGTCGGACAGCTTGAAGCGGCCGGTCTCGATCTGGAGGATGCTGATGTCCGCCTCACGCCCCGGCTCCAGCGTGCCGAGCTCGTCTTCCATCCGGAGCAGCTTGGCCGGGTTTTCCGTCACCATCGCCACCACCGTTTCCAGCGGAACGCCCAGGTGCAGGAGCTCGCTCATCGCCACGGTGAGGTTGAACGGGGCGACGCCGAAGAAGGGGTTTTCCGCCCGCGAGCCATCCGCGTCCGGCGCCTTCACGTTGTAGCCGTGCATGTCGGCGCCCAGCGTATAGGGCACGATGCCGGCATCCAGCACCCGCCGCGCCACCGCGAAGGAGAAGTGCGAGCCGTGCCCGACATCGACGTTGATGCCGTGGTTGTGCACCGCTTCCAGCAGGATCGGGTGGATCTCGCCTTCCGCCGTCACGAAGCCGCCAGGGTGGCGGGTGAAGGGGTGGGCCATCACGTCGCCGGGCTTCATGATGGGGACGAGCTCGCGGATCAGTTCGTCCGCATCGGGGATCTCGGCGCTGTCGGCGGTGGGCCAGAGCTGGCCGAGGTGGATGTAGAGCGGCACCCCCACCGCGTCGGCGATCTGGCGGCCGACCTTGATCACCTCCATGCCCCAGCGCGACTGGCCGCCGATCTCCGCATGCGCCTTGATCCCGCGCACGATGTCGAGGTTTTCCTTGGCGACGCGGATGGTGTGCTCGGGGTTGACGCCGTTGGGGCCGTAGAGGTCCGGATAGAGATGGCCTTCGAGCCCGCCCACCAGATAGGCGGAGATGAAGCACAGGACGCGCGTCTTGGCCGGGTTGGCGACGTAGTGGCGGAAGCCGCCGATGGTCATGCAGCTCGGCCCGCCCTGGTCGATCAGCGTGGTCACGCCGGAGCGCACGCCCACATCGTCCGGATTGAGGCCGAACTTGCCGGTGACGTACTGGTAGACGTGGGCATGGGTGTCGATCATGCCGGGCAGCACGATCTGGCCGCTCGCGTCGATCCGCTCCTTCGCCGCGGCGCCTGACAGGTCGGGCGCGATGGCCGCGATCCGGCCGTCCGTGACGCCCACATCGAAGCGGCCGTTGCGCCCGGCCGCCGGGTCGATCAGCGTGCCGTTCACGATCACCGTGTCGAATTCCATGACCTCACTCATCGATAAACTCCTCGTTGGCCCCGATCGTGCCTCGTCGCACGGTGCCCCATGGGCGCAATGATAGTTGTAACACCGCCTAATTCAACGATACCATCCCCGACATGCCTGTTCGACCGCCCCAGCGCGAAGGAGACGTTCTGAGCGCGTCCGATGCCGCCGATGCCCCAGCCGGCCACCCCCACTCCCCGCCGCCCCGCGGCGTCGGCGCCCGCCTTCCCCGCAAGGAGGACGACCGTTTCCTCGCCGGCAAGGGCCGTTATGTCGGCGATATTCGCCTTGCCGGCATGGTGGAGCTCGCCTTTTTGCGCAGCCCCGTCGCGCACGGCATCCTGCGTGCGGCGCACAAGCCCGTCGGCGCGCAGGACGCCGTCTTCCTCGCCGAGGATCTGGCGGGCGTGCATGGCATCCGCGCCGATTCGGGGCTGCCGGGCTTCCAATCCTCGGTGCAGCCGATCCTGGCGAGCGATAGGGTGCGCCATGTCGGCGAGCTGATCGCCGCCGCGATCGCGGACACCCGCGCGGCGGCCGAGGACCTCGCGGAGGCGGTCGCGATCGACATCGACCCGCTGCCGGCCCTCCACGACATGACCCGCGCCCGCGACGCCGGCGCGCCGATCCTGCACGAAGGCTGGACCGAGAACGCATTCCTGGAGACGCGCATCGAGACCGGCCTCGAGGCGGCCATCGAGGGCGCCGCGGCGGTGGTCAAGCGCACCTACCGCACCGCGCGCCAGTGCATGGCCCCCATCGAGGGGCGCGGCTGCGTCGCGGTGTGGGACGGCAACCTCGAAATGCTGATCCTCTATTCGGCCACGCAGATGCCCCACATCGTGCGCTCCGGGCTCGCCGAATGCCTGGGGCTCGAAGAGGGGCAGGTGCGCGTGGTGGCGCCGGACGTGGGCGGCGGCTTCGGCTACAAGGGCATCCTGCTGGCCGAGGAGGTGTGCGCCAGCGCCCTGGCGCTGAAGCTCGGCCGCCCGGTGCGCTGGCTGGAGGACCGCCGCGAGCACCTCGTCGCCGGCGCCAACTGCCGCGAGCACGCCTACGAGATCACCGGCTATGCCGCCGCCGACGGCGAACTCCTGGCCGTCGATTGCGCGGCGCTGGTGGATTCGGGCGCCTACTCCGCCTACCCGTTTTCGGCGTGCCTGGAGGCGGCGCAGGTGACGAGCATCCTGCCCGGCCCCTACACGATGCGCGGCTATCGCTGCAGCGCGGTGTCGGTGGCGACCAACAAGCCGCCGATCCTGCCCTATCGCGGCGTGGCGCGCACCGGCGTGTGCTTCGCGATGGAGCTCGTCATGGATGCGCTGGCCGCCGAGCTCGGCCTCCCGCCCGAGGCGATCCGTGCCCGCAACCTGGTGCCGCCGGAGGCGATGCCCTTCACCAACATCACCAACAAATATTTCGACAGCGGCGACTACCCGCAGGCGCTGCGCCGCGCCGTCGAGGCGCTCGACCTCGACAGCCTGCGCGCGGCAGCGCCCAAGGAGGGGCCGAAGCGGCGCGGCGTCGGGCTCGCCATTTTCTGCGAGCAGGGCGCGCACGGTACCTCGGTCTACCATGGCTGGGGCATCCCGATGGTGCCCGGCTTCGAGCAGGCGACCGCGCGGCTGACGCCCGATGGCGGGCTGGAGTTGCGCGTGGGCGTGCACAGCCACGGCCAGGGGCTGGAGACAACGCTCGCCCAGATCGCGCACGAAACGCTCGGCATCGACCCCGCGCGGGTGAAGCTGGTGCACGGCGACACGGCGTTGACGCCCTACTCCACCGGCACCTGGGGCTCACGCTGCGGGGTGATGGCGGGCGGCGCCGTCGCCGCGGCCTGCACCACGCTCGCCGAGCGGGTGAAGCGCATCGCCGCCCACCTTCTGCAGGCCGATCCGGCGGACGTCGAAATCGGGGACGGCCTCGCCCGCGCCGGCAGCGCCTCGGTGCGGCTCGCGGACGTCGCCTACACCTTCTACCGCGCGCCGCAGAACCTGCCGGCCGACGTCGACCGGCGCGGGCTCGAGGCCAGCGAGGGCTACCGCACGGTGAAGGACACAGGCACCTTCTCCTACGCCTGCCACGCCGTGAGCGTGGAGGTCGACATCGAGACCGGCGACATCGCCCTCCTCGACTACGTGATCGTCGAGGACGCGGGCACCATGATCAATCCGATGATCGTCGACGGCCAGGTCTATGGCGGCGCGGTGCAGGGGATCGGCACGGCGCTGTTCGAGGAGATGCGCTACGATGGCGCCGGCCAGCCGCTCGCCTCGACGCTCGCCGACTATCACCTGCCGGTGGCGGCCGATATTCCGCCGATCCGTATCATCCACATGGCAACGCCCTCTCCCCTCAGCCGCTTCGGCCAGAAGGGGATCGGCGAGAGCGGCGCGATCGGGCCGCCGGCCGCCATCGCCAACGCCGTCAACGATGCGCTGCGTCCGCTCGGCGCCCGCGTGGCTTCGCTGCCGATGACGCCCGAGGCGGTGCGCGCCGCGCTGGCCGCCGCCGGCGCAGAGGCCGGCGCATGAAGCCCGCTCCCTTCGCCTACCGCCCGGCAACGAGCCTCGCCGACGCGCAGCGCGCCCTTGCCGCGGATGCCGACGCCAAGCTGTCGGCGGGCAACCAGTCGCTGGGGCCGATGCTCAACCTGCGCCTGGCGCGCCCGGGCGCGCTGATCGACATTGCCGGTTTGGCCGAGCTGCGCGCCGTCACCGATTCGGGGGGCGCGGTGCGCATCGGCGCCGGCTTCACCCATGCCGAGATCGAGGACGGCGAGGCGCCTGACCCGACGCTCGGCTGGCTGCGCGCCGCCGCCGGCGCCATCGCCCACCGCGCCGTGCGCAATCGCGGCACCCTCGGCGGCAGCCTCGCCCATGCCGACCCGGCCGCCGACTGGGTGATCGTGATGGCCGGGCTCGGCGCCAACCTCGTCCTCGCCGGGACAAACGGGGAGCGGGTGGTGCCGGCCGACGCATTCGTCACCGGCCCGTTCGAGACGGTGCTCCGGGCGGACGAGATGATCGTGGCGGTGGAGATCGCAAAACCCTCTCCCGGCGCCCGCTGGGGCTACTGGAAATATACGCGGCAGGTGGGCGAGTTCGCCAAGGCGAGCGCCACCGTGCTGGACGATCCGGCGGCGGGGCGGCAGCGCTGCGCCCTCGGCGCGCTCGGCGGGGCGCCGGTGGTGCTGGCGGACGGCGCGGGGCTGATCGAGGGACGCGTCGATCCGGACGGGGCGGTGCGCGCGGCGCTCGCGGGGCGCGTTGCCGACCCGCAGCTCCACGTGGTCGCGCTGCGCCGCGCTCTAGCCGCCGCCAAGCAGGCGGAGGCCGCACAATGAGCACGGCGATCACCCTCGACATCAACGGCCGCACGGTGGCGGGCGAGGCCGAACCGCGCACTCACCTGGCGGATTTCCTGCGCGAAGAACTCCTCCTTACGGGCACCCATCTGGGCTGCGAGCAGGGCGTGTGCGGGGCGTGCACGGTGTTCGTGGACGGGCGGCCGGTGCGCGCGTGCCTGACGCTCGCCCACGCCTGCGACGGGCAGAGCGTGCGCACCGTGGAGGGCTTCGACGACGACGCGCTGATGGCCCGGCTGCGCGACGCCTTCAAGACGCATCACGGGCTGCAATGCGGCTTCTGCACGCCGGGAATGCTGGCGACGGCCTACGATATCGTGCGCCGGCTGCCGCAGGCGGACACCGCCCGGATCCGGCGCGAGCTGTCGGGCAACCTGTGCCGCTGCACGGGCTATCACGGCATCGTCGCGGCCATCGAGGCGGTGCTGGCGGAGGGGCCGCCGCCCGCCGCGCTGGTGCCGACCGCGCACCGCAGCCGCATGCCGCGGGAGGCCCCGGCGGACGTGCCGGCGCCGGAACGCACGGCGGCGGTCGCCGATGGACCGGCAAGCGTGCTCAAGCCGTTCGCCGCCTACCCCGCCGCCGATGCGCTCACGGGCGAGGCCACGCTGGCGCGCTCGATCACCATCGACGCCCCATGCGAGGCGGTGTGGGCGATGGTGGAGAACCCCAAGACCATCGCCGCCGCCATTCCCGGCGCCCACCTCGACGCGCTCGGCGAGGACGGCACCTTGCGCGGCCATCTGGAGGTCGCGCTCGGCCCGATGCGCGCGCGCTTCGCCGGTGTCGGCGCGATGCGGCTCGACCCGGCCGGCCGGCAGGGCGAATTGCGCGGCGAGGGCCAGGACCGGCTGAGCCGCACCGGCCTCGCCGCCGCGCTCGCCTTCACGCTCGCGCCGCGGGAGGACGGCGGCACGCAGCTTTCGTTCACCGCGACCTACGCGCTCAACGGCCCCTTGGCGCAGTTCGGCCGCCCGGCGCTGGTGGCGGCGGCGGCCGACCGCATCCTCGAGGAGGCGATCGCATCCATCGCCCGCCGCGCTCGCGGCGAGGAGGCGGCGCCCGCCCCGCGCCGGCTCGGCGGGTTCGCGCTTCTCGTGGGGATCGTGCGCGATGCCTTCGCCCGCGCATTGCGGGGCCGGCGGCCATGATCTTATGGCAGGGGTTCGATCGTCGCACAGGGCCTTCCGGGCCAGGAAGGGGTTCACGATGGGCAACGGCAGGCCGCCGCCCAAGATTTCGGCAGAGAGCTGGCGGCGCCAGCCGGTGGAGAGCCGGCCGGGCTTTCTCATCCGCCGCGTGCAACAGGTGCACACGGCGCTGTTCTCCCAAGAGATCGGCGCAGAACGCATCACACCGATCATGTACTCGGTGATGTCCGCGCTGGGCCAGAACGGGGCGATGGAGCAGACCCGCCTCGCCCGCACCGTCGCCATCGACAAGACCAACCTCGCCGACCTCCTGGAGCGGCTGCGCAAGCGCGGCCTGGTCGCCCGGCGCGTGCCCCAGGCGGACCGGCGGGTGCGCCTTGCCACCCTCACCCCCGCCGGCCAGGCGCTGCTGGACGCGATGGACGAGCCCGTCGCCCGCGCCCACGCCCGCACCATCGCGGCGCTCGATCCAAGCGAGCAGGCGCAATTCCTGGACTTCCTGGCCCGCATCGTCGCCGCCAGCGAAACCGAGGCCGACGGCGAGACCGCCGCGACGCCCGCAGAACGCATCGGGGCCGACGCATGAGCACGACTGCCAACCTCGCGGCCCATGCCGCCCTCGTCGCCGCCACGCCGGAGCTGACGCGCATCGCCCCGCTGTGCGACCTCGTCGCCGGGCTCGACGAGGCGACGCTGCTGCACGCCGGCCCCCCGTTCCAGAGCGTGGACGATCTGCCCGCCCCCATGCGTAACGCCGTCGTCGCCGCCGCGCGCCACGAAGCGCTCGCGCCCGACGAGGCGGGCACGCTCGCGGGCCTGCGCGCCGGGACGATCCGCCTCATGCCGGCCCAGGATGCCGGCATCGTCACCCCCCTCGCCTTCGTCGCCGGGGCGACGATGTTCGGCCTCGAGGTGGTGGACCCGGTGTCCGGCGTGCGCCGCGTCGCGCCGCTCAACGACGGGCCGCTGCCCCATGCGCTGCGCTTCGGCGCCGACAGCGCCGCCGGGCTCGCCCTGCTGCACGACCTCACCGAGGGCATCGGCGATGCCCTCGCCGCGGCGCTGCAAGGGCCGGTGCCGCTCCTGCCCGTTCTCGCGGCCGGGCTCTCGCGTGGCGACGACCTCCACGGCCGCGTCGAGGCCGCACAGAGCTTCGTGCGGGGCTGGTTCGGGCCGCTGCCCGCGCCGGCGGAAGCCTATCTGAAGGCCGCCAACCAGTTTGTGCTCAACGCCATCATGGCGGCGGCGGCGACGATGCTGGGCGCCGCCGCCGGCACACCCGATGCGACCCTCGTGGTGGCCGCGGGCGGCAACGGCCGCGATTTCGGCTGGAAGGTGGCGAGCGCGCCCGACGCGTGGGTGGTGCGTCCGGCGCAGGAGCCCATCGGCCCGCTGCTGCCCGGCGCCGCCGGCCGCACACCCCTGCCCGCCATCGGCGACAGCGCGGTCATCGACGCCGTCGGCTTCGGCGCCGCGTGCCTGCGCTTCGCTCCGGACCTCGGCGCCGCGCTGGCCGACCATGTCGACCCCGCCTTCTTCACCGACAAGGCGCATCTGCCGTTCGTCGGCCCGCATCCGGGCCTGCCGGAGGGCGTCCGGGTGGGGCTCGATCTGGGGCGCGAGCGGATTTGTCTCGGCGTCATGCTGGGCATGGTGGAGTCGGCCGGCCACGCCGGGCTGATCGGGCGCGGCATCGCCCCGTGGCCCGCGCCGTGATCGCGGCGGTGCCGTCTGCCGGCTGCGACGGGCTAGGCGAGCGCCACGAGCGGGTCCGGCAGGAGCACCGCACCGTCCGCCACCTCGACCGCGTAGCGGCGCAAGGGCGGCAACACCCAGCCGCGCCTGCACACCCCGTCCGCGAGGTCGAAGCGCGCGAGGTGGCGCGAGCAGCGGATCCTCGCCCCGCCATCGCCTTCCTCCAGCGTGCCTTCGGCGAGGCGGGCGTATTCGTGCGGGCACAGGCCCTGGAAGGCGCGCACGGTTCCGGCGGCGTCGCGCACCAGCAGGACCAGTTCCTGCCCCACGACCACGTCCGACAGGGCGCCCGGCGCGAGCGCATCGAGGTCGGCGACCTTCTGCCAGCCCGCCATCAACCGGCCGCCGCCGCCATCCGGCCATGACCGGCGCCGACGACGACACCATCGAGCCGACCACCCAGTACTGGCAGGAGATCCTTGCCGCCGACGATCCGCGCGCGCAGGCTGCCCCGCCCTACCGGCTCGGCTATCCGGCGCGGCTCAGCGACGGCACCGTGCTGATGCTGCCGCTGCGCCGGTTGCCGGACGGAGAGCACGCCACCGCCTCGCTGATCGCCAACCACGCGAGCTTTGCCGTGGTGGCGCGGCTCGCCGCGCTGATGGCCGATTGCGCGCGGCCGGCCGGCGCCGACGCGGTGGTGGGAATGCCCACGCTGGGGCTCGCCTTCGCGCCGGAGGTGGCGCGGCTCCTGGGTCATGCCAACTACGTCCCCCTCGGGTACTCGCGGAAATTCTGGTACCAGGAGGCGCTTTCCGAGCCCACCCACTCGATCACCACCCCCACCGCCGGCAAGCGCGTCTATCTCGACCCCAACCTGGTGCCGCGCGTGGCGGGCAAGCGCGTGGTGGTGGTCGACGACGCGATCTCCAGCGGCACCACCATGGTCTCGGTGCTGTCGCTGCTGCAGCGGGTCGGCGCCGAGCCGGTGCGCGTGGTGGTGGCCATGCGCCAGGGCGTGCGCTGGCGCGAAACGCTCGCGGCGCGCGATCCGGCGCTGCCCGCGCGCGTGCACGGCGTGTTCGACAGCCCGATCTTTGCCCGCGCCGAGGGCGGCTGGGTGCCGATCGCCGCTCACAATCCCATGTAGGCTTGCCGGATGCGCGGGTCGTCGCCCAGCACCTTGGTGCTGCCGGCCATCGACACCCGCCCCGTCTCGATGACGTAGGCGTGGCGGGCGATCTCGAACGCGGTCATCACGTCCTGTTCGACCAGCAGGATCGTGAGGCCGGTGCGGTTGATCTCGATCAGCGCCTCGCCCAGCCGATCAACGAGGCGCGGCGCGAGGCCGAGCGACAGTTCGTCGATCATCAGGAGCTTGGGCCGGGCCATGATACCGCGCCCGATGGCGCACATCTGCTGCTCGCCGCCCGACAGGGTGGTCGCGTCCTGCCGCGCCCGGTCCTTCAGGATCGGGAACAGTTCGAGCACCTTTTCGAGATCCGCCTCGATGGCCTCGCGGTCGTCGCGCAGGTAGGCGCCGAGCATCAGGTTGTCGCGCACCGACAGGCCCTTGAACAGGCGCCGCCCCTCCGGCACGTGGGCGATGCCGCCGCCCAGCACATGGTCCGGCGCGCGCCCGCCGATCTCGCCGCCCGCGAAGCGGATCGTGCCGCCGCGCGGCTTGATGAGGCCGGAGATGGTGCGCAGCAGCGTCGTCTTGCCGGCGCCATTGGAGCCGACGATGCAGGCGATCTCGCCGGGCTCCACCGCCATCGTCACGTCCCACAGCACCTGGACGTCGCCGTAGCCGGCCTCGAGCTTCTCGATCTCCAAGAGCGGCTCAGCCATTTTGTGCCTCGGCGCGGTAACGGGCGGCGAACTTGGCGCCGAGATAGGCCTCGATCACCTTCTCGTCGGCAACGACGGCGTGCGGTTCGCCCTCGGCGATGAGCTCGCCATGGTGCAGGACGAGGATGCGGCTGGTGATGGACAAGACGACCTTCATCAGATGCTCGATGATGACGATGGTGACGCCGCGCGCCGCGATGGCGCGGATCAGCGCGAGCGCGTTGTCGATCTCGGCCGTGTTGAGGCCGGCATTGACCTCGTCGAGCAGCAGCACCTTGGGGCGCATGGCGAGGCTCTTCGCGAGTTCCAGGCGCTTGCGGTTGGGCAGCGTCAACGAGGCGGCGGGCGCGTCGGCCAAGGCATCGAGCCCGACGAAGGCGAGTTCCTCGCGCGCCAGCGCCATCGCCTCGCGCTTGGAGGTGGCGCTGCCGCCGAACAGCGCACCGGCGCCGACATTTTCCACCACGCTCATGGCCGGAAAGGGCTGCACGATCTGGAACGTGCGCGCCAGCCCGCGCCGCGCGGCCTGGAACGGCCGCTGGCGGGTGACGTCCTCGCCCTGAAAGACGATGCGCCCGGAGGAGACCCGGTGCACCCCGGTGATGAGGTTGACCAGCGTCGTCTTGCCCGCCCCGTTGGGGCCGATGAGGCCGACGATCTCGCCCTCGTCGAGGCTGAAGGAGACCCCGTTGACGGCGCGGATGCCGCCGAACGATTTCGACAGGTCGCTGACCTCCAGAACCGTGCTCATTCGCCGCCCGCCATGCCGATGCGGCCGTGCCGCGCCTTGGCCTGCGACCACAGGTGCCGGTAGTCCAGCCGCAGGATGCCGCCGGGAAGGAAGAAGATCAGGAACACGATGATGGCACCCAGGATCGCCCGGTTCCAGGCGAGGAAGTTGGCCCAGAAATATTCCTCCAGCACCACGAAGACGGCCGCGCCGACAACGGGGCCGAGCACCGTGCCCGCCCCGCCCAGGATCGTCATCACCGCGACCTTCACGGTGAAGACGATGGAGAAGGAATCGGTCGGGTCGATGTAGCCGACCCAGGACGCGTAGACCGCGCCGACCGTGCCGCACAGGAACGCCGACAGCACGAAGGCGGCGATCTTGTAGCGCGTGACGTCGATGCCGACCATGTCGGCCGCGTCCTCGTTCTGGTTGATGCACTTGAGGCCGAAACCTAGCCGCCCGCGGTCGACCCAGACCGTTACCGCGAAGGCGATCACCATGATGAGGAGCATCACGCCGAGCACGAGCTGGGAGACGAATTCCGGGCCGCCGCGCAGGAACGGCACGTTGAGCCCGTCGCCCCCGCCTGTCAGCCCGCTCCAGGAGGAGATGACGAGGCGCAGCACCTCCACGATGGCGATGGAGCCGATGGCGAAATAGTGCCCCTTGAGGCGCAGGATGATGAGCCCCAGCGCGGCCGCGAACAGCGCCACCCCGGCCGTCGCGACGATCCAGGCGACGACGGTGGGCGCGCCGGCGATCTGCGACAGCGCGCCGATATAGCAGCCGAGACCGAAGAACGCCGCGGTGGCGAACGACGGGTAGCCGGTGAACCCGCCGATCATGTTCCACGACAGGGCGAGCGCGGAATACATCGCGATCTGGATCGCGATGCGGACCGTGTAGTTGTCGCCCGAGAACGGCGTGGTGGCGAGCAGCGCCACCCACACGGCGAACAGGACGAAGACGAAGGCGCGGCGGACGGTCATTCGTAGCCCTTCACGCCGACGAGGCCGGTGGGGCGCACCACGAGCAGGATCAGCATCAGCACGAAGCCGACGGTGATGGCGTGCTGCGGGCCCAGGACGTAGCCCGAAAAGCTCTCGATGATGCCGAGCGCCAGACCGCCGACCAGCGCGCCCGGCACCGAGCCGAGCCCGCCGATCACGCAGATCACGAACGCCTTGCCCAGGAACGCGCCGGTGAGGTTGGTGGTTACCGGGAAGACCATGGCGAAGACGGCCCCGGCCGCCCCCGCCATCAGCGCGCCGATGCCGAAGGTGATGGCATAGATGCGGTTGACGCGGATGCCCATCAGCTCGGCCGCCTGCCGGTCCATGCGCACAGCGACGATGGCGCGGCCGATCTTGGAGGTGCGCATCACCGCGTAGAGCAGGCCGGTCAGGATGAGGGCGAGCGCCATGCCGACCACGCGGTCGACCGGCAGGATGACGCCGAAGAAATCGACCGAGCCGAGGTCGAGCGTGATGCGCCGCGGCGTGGCGGTGAAGACCACGGTCATGACGTTGTAGAGGATCATGTCGAGGCCGAAGGTGAGGGTCAGCGTCGTGAGGACGGGTGCCGACACCACCTTGTTGATGAAGAGGTACTGCACCGCGAAGCCGAGCCCGTAGAGGATCAGCGCCACGACTGGCAGGAACACCACCGGGTTGATGCCCGAATAGGCCCAGGCGAAGTAGGTAAGATAGCCGCCCAGGATGATGAACGAGCCGTGCAGCATGTTGATCACGTTGAGCACGCCCCACACCAGCGAGAAGCCCACCGCGATGCAGGCGTAGAGCGCGCCAAGGACGATGCCGTTGGCGAGGATCTGTCCGACGTCCACGCGCGCCTCAGTCCGTCGTTTCGGTGGCGTATTGGGACACGTAGCCTTCCTCGAAGTGCCGCTTGCCGCGCGCCTCGAACAGGGCCGGGTCGGAGGGCAGGCCGTGACCATCCACGAGGCGGTTCATGAAGGCGTAGCAGCAGCACACCAGGATCGCGTCCTGCAGCGCCCGCTCGTCCCACCCGGCGGCGAACACCTTGTCCGCATCGGACTGGATCATCTTGTAGGGCGTGAGCGTCAGCTTCTCGAGGTAGTGGAAGACCGGCTTCAGCTCGTCGCGGATGGGGGCGGTGTCGATGTCGGCCATCAGCGGGTCGAACACCTCGCGCGGGATGCCGAAATTGATCGCCGCCTCGAAGTGGCTGCTCTGGCAGTAGGTGCAGCTGTTGAGCTGGGAGCAGAAGGCGCCCATCAGCTCGCGCTCGCCGGGCGTGAAGGCGGAGGCGCCGCGCATGATCCCCTCCTCCACCTCGCACCAGACGCGGAAGAGCTTTGGGTTGAGCGGGTAGATATCCTTGACCAGCGCATCCTCGGGGAGCGTGGGGAAGAGAGGCATCGGTGGTTCCTTTGTCGGATGGCCGGGGCTAGTCGGTCGCCGCGTCGGCCCAGTCGGTCGCGGGCACGTAGCCGCGCTCGACGAGCCGGTGGCCGCTCTTGGCGAAGATGGCCGCGTCGCGCGGCAGCCCGTGGCCATCGACGATGCGGTTCATGAAGGAATAGACGCAGGTCACGAGGATCGCGTCCTGCAGCGCTCGTTCGTCCCAACCCGCCGCGAACACCTTGTCGGCGTCGGACTGGATCATCTTGTAGGGCGTCAGCGTCAGCTTCCTGATGAAATGGAAGACGGGCTTCAACTCCTCGCGAACGGGCGCGGTGTCGATGTCGGCCATCAGCCCTTCCAGGGCGTCGGCGTCGACGCCGAGCAGGACCGCCGCCTCGCCGTGGGTGCTGGCGCACACGGTGCATTCGTTGAGGCGGGAGGTGAAGCCGCCCATCAACTCGCGGTCGCCGGGAGTGAAGGCGCTTTCGCCGCGCATCACCGCGCCCTCCACCTTGAGCCAGGGGGCGAACACCTTGGGGTTCAGCGCGAAGATGTACCGATGGATCGCATCTTCGCCCACTTCCGGCGGCCATGAGGGAAAGAACGGCATGGGGGCTCCTCGCGAGGGGGCGAGCCGGGGCGGCGGACCGCCCCGGCAGGCGGCGCTATTCGATCAGCTCGAGCTCGGCGTTGGCGATCACCGGCGGGTAGAGCACCTTGATGGCCTCGTCCTGCACCTGGATGATCGGCATCTCGCGCGCCTGGTTCATGCCGTTCTCGCCGAACTTGATCGGGCCGTAGAAGGTCATGATGTCGGTCTTGGCGAGGGCGTCGCGGACGGCCGCCTTGTCGGTGGAGCCGGCTTCCGTCACCGCGCTGACCAGCGCTTCGGCCGCTGCCGCGCACGAGGCGTGCACGTAGTCGGGATCGGAGCCGAAGCGGTCGAGGAAGTCCTTGTAGAAGTCCTGCGTGGTCGGCCAGACGCCCACGCCGTCGGTGAAGTTGGTGGCGTGGTGCCACCAGGTGGCGCTGCTGACGCCGTTGGCCAGCGGGCCGAGGCCGTCGGTGAATTCGCGGTAGGCGGGCCCGGTGATCATGGTGATGGCGGGCGCCTCGGCGTCGAGGTCGGCCATCTGCTTGCGGCCGAGGATGAGGTCCTGCGTGTAGCCGGTCATGTAGATCCAGTCCGGATCGGCGGCCTTGATGGCCGAGATCGCGGCGGCATGGTCCATGGTGCCGACGGAGTAGAGCTCGTTGTAGACCACCTCGATGCCGGCCGCTTCGGCCGCGGCCTGGGCCGAGGCCGCCATCGATTTGGGGAACACGTCGTCGCGGCCGTAGATCGCGATCGATTTCAGCTCCGGCATCTTGTCCTTGAGGTAGGCGGTGATCGAATCGACCACGCCCGCGTTGGGCGCCAGCGTGCCGAACAGGTAGTCGAAGCCCTGGTCGAACACGGCCTCGGAAGAAGACACGCAGGCGATCAGCGGCACCTGGTAGCGCTCCGCCACGGCGGACACGATCTTGGTGTGGCCGGAGCCGAAGGGCGCCATCAGCACGTCGACGCCGTCGTCGGTGATCAGCTTTTCGGCGAGCTGGCCGGCGCGGTTGCCCTCGGTCTGGTAGTCGTACTCGACGAACTCGACCGGCAGCATCTCGCCGCCGACGGAGATGCCGCCGGCCTCTTTGACCTTGTCGAGCCAGAGGTTCCAGACGTCCTGCTGCTTCTTGCCTTCGTCGGCGAGGCCGCCGGTCAGCGCCAGCGGCGCGCCGATCTTGAGGACGCCGTCATCGTCGGCGCGGGCGCCGACGGGCGCGGCGGCGGCCATCGCGGCGGCGATGGCGGCAATGGCAATCGGGCGAATATCGTTCGGCATGGCGCTCCATCCTGTGGCTTGCCCCGACCCCCGTTCGCCGGGGTGCTGGGCCGTGTCGCTGCCCCTGCCGTTTCAAGCGCCATGCCAAATAGGAGGTGATACCACAAACAGGCGCCCACCCCGCCCGCGCACCACCGGATCGCCCCGCGATTGCGGCGGTTTTTGCCGCCCTGCCATGTTTTCAATCACAAAAAGCCTCAATTTTTGGCAAGTATTGATGCTTGGCGGGAGAAATTGCTGCCACTAACCTTGGCAGCGGACGCCAACACGACCAAGACCTGTCCGCGGAGGTCAAGAATCCGATGAATCAGCCCGACAACTTGTTCGATCCCGGCCTTTATGAACGACTTCGCCAACCGCTGGATCGCGCGGAAACTATGCCGCCCTGGTGCTACAGCTCGCCGGCGTTCTTCGAGCGCGAGGTCGATACGATCTTCCGGCGCACGTGGAACTTCATCGGGCGAGCGGACGAACTCGCCGAGGTGGGCGACTTCATGGCGCTCGAACTGTTCGGCGAGCCGATCCTGCTGGTGCGCGGCAGCGACGGCGCGGTGCGCGCCTTCCTCAACGTGTGCCGCCACCGAGGCGCCCGGCTGGTGTGCGACACCGGCCGCAAGAGCGCGATCGCGTGCCCCTATCACGGCTGGACCTATGGCCTCGACGGTGTCCTGCGCGGTGCGCCCGGCATGGAAGGGGTGGCCGATTTCCGCCGCGAGGATTACGGGCTGATCCCGCTCAGGCTGGACAGCTGGGAGGGCTTCCTGTTCCTCGACCTGTCCGGCGAGGCGCCCCCTCTTGCGGACCATCTGGGCAACCTGCCCGATGCCTTCCAGTCGTACAATTTTGCCGATTTCGTGTGCGTGAAGCGCACCGAATACGACCTCGCGTGCAACTGGAAGATCTATATCGAGAACGCGATGGAGGACTATCACACCGCCACGGTGCACCGGAAATCCATCGGGACGCAGGAGACCACGCGCGAGGACGTGTCGGGCGAATGGGACGCGATCCACATGCCCGCGGCGGACACCATCGCGATCCTGCCCGGCGACACGACCACGTTTCCGCACGTGCCGACGCTGGCGGGCAAGCCGGCTGCCGGCACCTTCTTCACGGTGATCTACCCCAACACCTTCTTCGCCTCGACGCACGATTGCATGTGGTGGCTCAACGCGGTGCCCGTGGCGGCCGACCGCACCCGCGTCATCCACGGCGCCTGCTTTCCGCGCGCCACCACCGAGCGGGCCGATTTTGCCGAGGTGGTGCCGCGTTATTTCAAGCGCTGGGAGAAGTCGCTCACGGAGGACAACGAGATCTCCGAAGTCCAGCAGGTCGGGCTCAATTCGCGTCTCGGCCTGCCGGGCCGCTTCTCGCTCAAGGAGCCGATCGTGCACGCGCTGGACAACTGGGTGATCGAGCGGGTCTTGAACGGAACGGTGCCGGCGGGCACAAAGCCGGCAGCATGACCGACACGGTTCACCTTCACATCGCCAACAGCGTCGATCTCGGCCCCGTGTTCGAGGTCACGCCGCAGCGCCTCGACGCGGCGCTGGCGCGCCAGCCGGAGATCGCCGAACACCTCACGGTGAGTGTCTCGCACGACGATGAGGGCCTCGCCGAGGGGCTCGCTCGCGCCGATGTTCTCATGTGCTGGGAACTGCCGCGCGACGATTTCGCCAAGCGCGCGCCGAAGCTGAAGCTGATCCACGCGCACGCCGCCGGCGTCAGCCATCTGATGCCGCTCGACTGGCTGCCGCCCCACGTCCTGCTCGCCAACAGCCGTGGCGTGCACGGCGAACGCGCGGCGGAATATGCGGTGATGGCGGTGCTGATGCTCAACAACCGCGTGCCCGAGATGGTGACCAACCAGCGCGCCGCGTTGTGGAAGCAGCTGTACAACACATCGATCGCGGGCAAGACGCTGCTGATCGTAGGCGTCGGCTCGGTGGGCGGGTCGGTGGCGGAGCTGGTCAGCGCCTTCAGGCTCAATGTGATCGGCGTGCGCCGTTCCGGTGCGCCGCATCCGGCGGTGGCCGAAATGTACACGCCCGACGCGCTGCCGCGCCTGATGCCCCAGGCCGATTTCGTGCTGGTGACGGCGCCCCTGACGGCCGAGAGCCGGCATATGATCGGCGCCGACGAGATCGCCGCGATGAAGCCCGGAGCGGGCCTCGTGTGCTACAGCCGAGCCGGCCTGGTCGACTACGAGGCGTTGCGGGCCCGGCTCGATGCGGGCGACATTTCTGCCGTGCTCGACGTGTTCGAGCCGGAGCCGCTGCCGTCCGATTCACCGCTGTGGTCGACCGCCAACCTCGTGATCACCCCCCACTCCTCCTCCGACGATCCCGACCACTACACCCCCCGCACCCTCGATCTCGTGCTCGGCAACATCGGCCGGCTCCTCGCCGGGGACCGGCTGGTCAACCTCGTCGACCGGGACCTCCAGTACTGAGACGGCAGGCGCCGCGTGCCCGTACGCGGCCTCGATCATCGCGGCGCTCAGCGTCGCGTAGACGGTAGCCCAGGCGGCTTCCACCTCGGCGTCGAAAGCTTCGCCGAGCCCTTCGCGCAAGGTCCACAACAACGCCTCGCCCACCGGCGCATAGTCCTTGAGCACGACGCCGTAGTCGACGTGGCGGTCGGCGAGCGCGCGGACGGCGGGCAGGATACTGTCGAGGTCTCTCAGGCCGTTGACCGCCACGGACAGCACGGCCATCAGCTTGCGGCCCTGCGCGTCGAGGTCGCCCTTGAAGAGCGGGCGCAGCTGCGGCGCGATGGCGAACAGGCGCCCGTAGAACAGCGCGGCGGCCTGGTCGGCGATCGGCGCCACGTCGGCAAAGGTGCGCTGGACGGCGGCGATTTGGTCATCATTCATGGCGGCTTCCCCGGTGGGCGACGCGGCCCAGCCCCGATCCGGGCGGGCAACGCTCACGCCCATGATGGCAGCCGTCTCTGGCGCGGGGATGGCTCTACCGCGCCGCCGCTTCGCCGCTCTTGCGCCTCGCCCAATCGGCGCACGCCTTGATGCCGCCGAAGGGGAAGAAGTGCAGCTGCTCCACCAGCGGCGCGCCGGCCGCCCGCTCCGCACGCACGATATCGGCGATGATGTCGGTCGGCTCGTAGGGGACCATCAGCCGGCCGACATCGAGCGCGCGCCGCTGCAGCACCTTGAGCGAGGCGCCGACGCCGCAACTGGCCGCGTACTTGATCAACGTCGTGAGTTTGGCCGGGCCGGCGAGGCCCGCGTGCACCGGCAGCGTGATGCCCGCTTCGCGCAGGCGCGCGATCCAGCCCAGGAGCGGCTCCGCCTCGAACAGGAACTGCGTCACGATGGCGACGTCCGCGTCGGTGCGCGCCGCGAAACCCTGCTTCCAGCGCAGGGCCTCGTCCACGATGGCGGTCCCGCCGCCGATATCGATGTCCCTGTTGCCTTCCGGATGACCGGCCACGTGGAGGCGGGTGAAGCCGTACCGGTCGAACAGGCCGGTTTCCATCATCTCCATCGACGAGGCGAAGCTGCCCGGCCGCGCCGCGACCCCGCCGGCAAGGAGGAGCGCCTGCGAGACCCCCGCCTCGCCGCAATAGCGCGCGAGCCAGTCGGCCAGCATCGCTTCGCCGGCGATCAGGCGGGCCGGGATGTGCGGCATTGCATGCATGCCGGCGTCGGCGAGACGCCTGGCGGTCGCCACCATCTCGTCCAGCGGCGTGCCCTCGATATGGGCTATGTATACACGAGTGCCTTTCGGAAAGATCTTGTCGAAGGCGTCGACCTTGTTGGCCGTTCGGGGCATCACCTCGACGGAAAATCCCCGAATTCGGGCGCGAATGTCGATATCCGGAGCGTCGGGCTGACGCTTTCTGGCTAGGAAGTCGAGCAAATGCGTCACGCCCCCCGATCATGCGAGGATTTTTATGTATACATACTCAGCAAAAATTTCAACACGGGCGCTGGCCGAACCGCGGCGCCTTATTTTTCGAACACCACCGTCCGGGAATCGTTGATCAGCACGCGGCGCTCCAGATGCAGCCGCACCGCCCGCGCCAGAACGCGGCGCTCGATATCGCGCCCCTTGGCGATGAGATCGTCGGGCGTATCGGCATGGCTGACGTGCTCCACGTCCTGCGCGATGATCGGCCCCTCGTCGAGGTCCGCCGTCACGTAGTGGGAGGTGGCGCCGATCATCTTCACGCCGCGCTCGTAGGCCTGGTGGTAGGGCCTCGCGCCCTTGAAGCCGGGCAGGAACGAGTGGTGGATGTTGATGCAGCGGCCCGACAGATACGCGGACAGGTCGTCCGACAGAATCTGCATATAGCGCGCCAGCACGATGAGTTCGGCGCCGGTCGCCTCCACGAGGCGCTTGATCTCGCTCTCCTGCGCCGCCTTGCTCTCGCGCGTCACCGGCAGGTGATGGAAGGCGAAGCCCTCGCTGACGGTGAGCTGCAGCTGCTCCTTGGGGTGGTTGGAGACGATGCCCACCACGTCCATGTTCAATTCGCCGATGCGGTGGCGATAGAGGAGGTCGCCCAGGCAATGGGCGGAGCGCGACACCATCATCAGGACCTTCATCGGCCGGGCGGCGGGGCGCAGGTCCCACTCCATCCCGAAGCGCTCCGCGATGCGGCCGATGCCGTCGACGAGCCCGTCCGGCGCCTGCTCGTGGTCGAAGCACACGCGCATGAAGAACTTGCCGCTCACCGGGTCGTCGAACTGCCGCGCCTCGGTGATGTTGCCGTCCCCCTCGGCGAGGTAGGAGGCGATGGCCGCCACGATGCCGGGCCGGTTCTTGCAGATGAGCGTCAGGATGTAGTTGGTCACGCGCGGGATCTTCTCTCGTCGGAATTGCAGCGGGGCGGGAAGCCTATTCGGGATCGACGGCGACGGGCGGAGTGCCGTGGGTGTGGAACGTCTCGATGGTCTTGAGGCCCCATGCTTGGCCTTTCTTGCGCTCCGCCTCGGTCCAGACCACCGTTTGGACGTCCGGCCGCAGCATCAGCCTCGCGCCGGCGTTGGCAAGCTCGACGCGATTGCCGGCCGGCTCCCACACATAAAGAAAGAACGTGCCCTGGATCGCGTGCTTGTGCGGCCCGGTCTCGATATGGACGCCGTTCTCCAAAAACACGTCGGCCGCGCGTAAAATGTCCTCGCGCTGGTCGGTGGCGTAGGTCACGTGGTGGAAGCGGCCGTGGCCCTTGCCGTGCTCCTCGGTGCAGGCGAGGTCGTAGCTCTTGTTGTTGACGGTGAACCAGGAGCCGCCCACGCGCCCGTTGTCGAGGCGGATCTCCTCCGTCACGCGCGAGCCGAGGCAAGTGGTCATGAACGCGCGGAACGCGCTCACATCCTCGGCGAGGAGGTTGAGGTGGTCGAGCCGGCGCGGGCAGGCGCCCTGCGCGTGGAAGCGGCTCGCCATGTTCTTCAGCGCCGGGCGGTCGTCGGGCCCGGGCTCGTACACCACCGTCTCCCAGTAGAGCTCGAAGACATGGCCGAACGGATCCTCGAAGCGGAAGGCGGGGCCGTGCCCGCTGTCGCCGTCCGTCCAGCCGAGCACCTTGTAGGGCGAGGCTTCGATGATGGCCACGCGCCGCGCCAGCGCCTCGGGCGAGGAGACGCGGTAGGCGATGTGGCCGACGCCGGTGGTGTGGTGGCGCGTCAGCTTGAGGGTGTGGAACTCGTAGTCGTCCCAGGCGCGCAGGTAGGCGCTGTCCCCGGTGAGCTCGGACAGCTTCAGCCCGTAGATGCGGGTAAAGAAGTCGAGGCTGTCGTCGAACTTGTCGGTGTAGACTTCGACGTGTCCCAGATGTGCGACGTCGAACGACAATTCGGCCATCACGACACTCCTATTGGATCATGGTGTTGGGCAGGATCAGCACGATCTGCGGGAACGCGAGGAGAAGGAGGAGGCAGACGATCATCGCGCCCCAGAACGGCATGACGCCGGCGAAGATGCGGATGAGCGGAACATCGCGCGCCACCGATTTGACGATGAAGACGTTGACCCCCACTGGCGGCGATATCAGCCCCATCTCCAGCGTGAGAACCACGAGGACGCCGAACAGGATCGGGTCGTAGCCGAGCGCGACGATGACGGGGAAGAAGATCGGCATCGTCAGCACCAGCATGGAGAAGCCCTCCAGGAAGCAGCCGAGCACCAGGTAGGACAAGAGGATGAGGCCGAGGATGGCGATGGGCGCCACCTCCAGCGCCGCGAGATATTCGCCCACCACCTGCGGCACATGGGTGAGCGCGAGGAACGGGTTGATCATGTGGGCGGCGATGAGAATCAGCATCACCGTCGCGGTGGTGACAACCGAATCCTTGGCCGCCCGCCAGAACGCGCCGAGGGACAGCGTCCGCTCCCCGATCCCCATCAGGATCACCAGCGCCGCTCCTACCGCCGACGCCTCCACGGGCGAGAAGATGCCGCCATAGATGCCGCCGATGGTGGCGAGCACGATGAACAGCACCGGCAGCGCCCGCGCCAGCGCCCTCGCCTTCTCGCGGCCCGTCGTCTTCGGCCCGGCCGGCCCGTAGGCGGGGCGCAGCCGGCACATGAGCGACACGGTGGCGATGAACAGCGCGAGCAGCAGAAGCCCCGGCAGCACGCCGGCCAGGAACAGGCGCCCGATGCTCTCCTGCGTGAGGATCGCGTAGACGACGAAGCCGGTGGAGGGCGGGATCAGAATGCCGAGCGTACCGCCGGCGGCGACCGCGCCCGTGGCGAGGCGGTCGTCGTAATTGTACCGCTCCATCTCGGCCAGCGAGACCTTGCCCATGGTCAGCGCCGAGGCGACCGAGGAGCCCGACAGCGCCGCGAAGCCGCCGCAACCGAGCAGCGTCGCCGAGGCAAGCCCGCCGCGCACGTGGCCGATGACGGCGTAGGCAGCATCGTAGAGGCGCCGGCTCATGCCCGTGACGGCGGCGACGTTGCCCATCAGGATGAACAGCGGCACCACCACCAGCTCGGCCGAAGAGGCGAGCGTGAAGCTCTCCGAGGCCATCAGGCTGAAGGCGGACTTGGTGCCGTTCAGCACCGCGACGCCGATGAAGCCGACCGCGAACATCGCCAGCGCCACCGGGATGCGCAGCGCCAGCAGGACGAACAGCGCACCGATGCCGACGAAGCCGATCTCGGCTCCGCTCACAACGCCGCCTCGGCGTGGTGGGCCGCCTCGCCGCGCCGCAGCGTCAGTTCCACCGCGCGCAGGCCCATGCCGAGCGCCGTGATCAGCGACAACACGCACACCGCCCACTGGAACCACGCCTTGGGCAGGTTGACGATGTTGGTGGACAAGTTGAGCAACTGCGAAATCTTGGAGCTGTCGTAGACGGCCCAGGCGATGATGGTGAACACCACCGCCCCGAGCGCCGCCGCCACGATGTCGATGGCGCGGTTGAGGAAGGCCGGATAGGCCCGCTCGAACACGTCGACGGCCACGTGGCCGCCGACCTTGTCGCACAGCGCCATGCCGCCGAACACGATGATCACCATGCCCATCTGCGAATAATCCTGCGCGCCCCACAGCGGCGAGCCGAAATAGCGCCCTACCACGTCGACCAGGATCACCCCGACCACCGCGATGAGGGCGAGGGTGCCGACCATCGCGGACAGGCCGATCAGCCCGTCCGCCACTTTGCGCAGGATCGCGAGCACGTGATTATTGGCTCTGCATCGTCTTGAGCACGTCCTCGCCGCCGACCTCGCCGACGATTCGCTCGGTGATCGGGTTGGTCAGTGCGCCGAACTGGGCGATCGCGGCGTCGTCGAGCTCGATGACGGTCTTGTTGGGGTCCGCCTTCAGGCTCTCGATGGTCTGGTCTGCCTTGGCGTTCCAGCCCCTTTCGGCGCTCTCCGACAGCCACTCGCCGCTATATTTGTCGATGGCCGCCTTCTGGGCGTCGCTCAGGCCCTGGTAGCGCGCCTCGTTCATCACCACGAAGAAGGTGATGCGGCCGAGCGGTGCGCCGAGGGTGTAGGAATTCGCCACCTCGTTGATCTTGAAGTCGGTCACCGCGCTGGCGCCGGTGATGACGCCGTCGATCAGGCCGGTCTGCAGCGAGTTGTAGATCTCGTTGGCCGGCATCTGCACCGGCGTCGCGCCGAGCGCTTCCACGGCGGCGGCCGCGGCCGAGCCGGAGACGCGGATCTTGAGGCCCTTCAGATCGTCCGGCGTGCGGACGTCCTTGTCCTTCATGATGATGATGTTGGGCTCGGCGGTCCACAGCGCGATCGGCCGGGTGCCGGGATACTCGTCCTTGATGAGATCGTAGGCGGCCCACAACGCCGGATAGCCGAACTTGCCGTTGTCGATGACGCCGGGCAGCTCGGCGATCATGGTCTTGGGGAACTGCGTGGACGTATAGCCCTGGAGCCCCCACGCCATGTCCGCGACGCCCTGCAGTACGCGCACGTATTGCTCGAGCGGCCCCGCGCCCAGCTCGCCGCCGGGATAGACGCGGATGGTGAGATCGCCCCCGGTCGCCTCGGAGACGCCGTTGGCGAGCGGCTCCACCGTCGAGGCGGTGATGGTGTGGGCCGGCGGCACGAAGTGCGCGAAGGACAATTCCTCGGCGCGCGCGCCGGCGGTGGCGAGGGCCGACAGCGCCAGCGCTGCGGCAAGTCGCGACATTAGCTTAGCCATGAGTAACCTCCCGATTGTGTTTGTTATTTTGCGCGCCGGGCACGCGGCCCGGCGCATTTCTATCATGCCCGCCCACGCCGCGTGCCATTTTCGCGGCCCGCGGCGCGTCGTGGCGCGGTCAGAGCGCCTTTTCGCGCCAGCTGCCGGTGGCATAGTTCTGGCGCGCTTCGTTCGAGTAAGGAACCGGCGAGACCAGCACGCGGATCTCGGTCTGCTTGTGTTTCTCGGTCGAGGTCTTCTTCGTCTCTTCCGGCTCGCCCCACAGCATGGTCAGCTCGTCGCCCACCTGCACGCTGTCCTCGACCACGCCGAGCGACAGGAAGCAGCGCTCATTGAACGAGTAGCCGTTGAACATCGACATGCCGACCATCTTGCCGTCCTTCATTACCATGTCGGCGGACGAGGAGGCGTAGTTCGGCTGCGGGAAGTCGATCCACTTGTACAGATCGCCCTTCTCCAGGCCCGAGGCGATGACCTTGAGCACATCGTCCCGATGCCACTCGAATGTGACTTTCTTGCGGTTCTTGCCGTCCTTCATCTTGGCCAGCGCGTCCTTGCCGATGAAGTCGGACTTCCAGCCGATGTAGAAGCCGTAGCCGAGTTCGAACGGGTTGACGTAATAGTCCTCGATATTGTCGGAGACGAAGCTGCCGCCGATGGAGCCGTTGGCCTCGTAGCTGTCGGCGCCGAGCCAGTCGCGATAGTCCTGCATCATGCCGCCGCCGGTGTAGATGGCTGGCAGGGGAGACGGGATCCAGCCCGATTCCAAGGTGTTGGTGGAATAGGCGCGGCTGCCGACCTGACGCAGATCGACGCCCACGTCGCGCGCGGCCTGCAGGATCGTGCTCTCCACGTAGTGCTTGTCGGCGTAGGGGCCCCAGATCTCGAGGCCCGGCGCGCCGGCCATGCCGTGGCGCAGCGCCTGCACGCGGCGGGCGCCGACATTGATCCAGTCGGTGTGGAAGAACTTCACCTCAGGCACCGGGCCGCCGTTGATCTTCTCGAAGATCTTGTTGGCGTCCGGCCCCTGGATCTGGAAGCGGTAGTGGGTGCGCAGGACGCGCTCGCCGTCCGGCCGGCTGGGCGAGCGCGGATCGTGGAACAGGCGCACCCGCCATTTGCCGATAGCGGCCTGGAACTTGGTCCAGTTCGCGGTGGGCGCCCGGCCGACCAGGATGAACTTGTCCTCCCGCTCGCGGAAGATGATCATGTCGCCGATCACATGGCCCGCCGGGGTGACGGGCACGAAGTGCTTGGCGCGGTTGAGATCGAAATTCGAGAACGAGTTGATGCCGACATGGTTGAGGAAGTCGGCGGCGTCGGGCCCCTCGACGATCAGCTCGTCCATGTGGTGCGTCTGGTCGAACAGCACGGCCGAGTCGCGCCAGGCGCGCTGCTCGTCACGCCAGTTGGTGTATTCCGGCGCCACCACCGGGTATACATACATCCCGACCATGGAATTGCGCAGAAGCTCGACTGGGCTCGAATACTTCTGCATCACTGAAGATAGGCTTTGACCGGCCACGCCGACCCCTCCCGCTTTATGAGTTATGTATACATATCCATAGCGCGGGGGCGGCCTCGGCGACAAGCGCGAAGGCGGCGCGCTCATCGGGTGCCATCGGCCGCCACCAGTGCCAGCGCCGGCATCGCATCGGCAAAACTCTGATCGCCGGACAGGATGCGCTTCATATCCTCGCGCGCCGTGCGGGCGTGCTCGCGGGCCAGCGCCTCGGCGCGGGTGCCCTCGCGCGCGCCGATGGCCACCACGATGGCGTGGTGCTCGGCCTGCGCCGTGGTCAGCGAATGGCGGTAGGCCGCGACGCCCGTGGTCAGAAAGGCCGATGGCGAGGCGAATGGCAGGCTTTTGAGCCGCGCCAGCTCGCGCGCCACCGTCGCGCTGCCGGCAAGGCTCGCGAGGGCATCGTGGAAGCGGCTGTTGTGCTCCGAATAGGCTTCGAAATCGACCTCGCCCCCGGTGCCGAACGCGCCGTCGAGGGCGCGCAGGATCTCGGCCATCGCGGTCATCTTGGCGGGGGGGACGCCGCGTTCGGCGGCAAGGCGTGCGGCGGTACCTTCCAGGACGCCGCGCAGCTCGATGGTGTCGAGCACATCCTCGTAGGCGAAGCTGCGCACCACGAAGCCGCCGCCGCGAAAGCGCTCCAGCAGCCCCTCCTCGGCAAGGCGCGACAGGGCCGCGCGGATGGGTGTGCGGGATATGGCGAGCTCCTCGCCGAGGCTCACCTCGAACAGGCGCGTGCCGCCGGCATAGGCGCCGTTGAGGATGCGCCGGCGCAGCTCCACGATGGCCCGCATGGTGTGCGTGGTGGGTTTGGTGCCATCGGCCACGTTCGGTCCTCCGCTGCCGCGCGAAGATGCGGCAACCGCCCTGCCACGGCAACCGCGAAGGCGCTAACCGCGCTGCGTGCGCGGCTCCCCTCCTGTCGCAGCCATCGCGGCAACATGGGGCTCCAAAGGCGGCGCGAGATGGCGCGGGCCGCCGGACTCGTGCCATGCTGGCGGTCGCAAGTTCGCGCCAGCCCGGCGCCGGCGCATGGGAGTGGCTGCATGAAATTCTTCGAGGTCCGCACACCGTTCTTCCGCCCGCTGTGGCGGCGGATCCTCGCCACGGCGATCTGCCTCGCCTGGGCGCTGTTCGAGGCGATGAACGGCGGGTACTTGTGGGCCATCCTGTTCGGCGCGGCGGGCGGACTGCTGGCGTATCAGTTCTTCGTCACCTTCGAGGACGGCCCGGCGCTGCGGGAAAAGGACGACACGCCCTGACGCGCCCTCCGGCCACCTCAAGCCACCGTCAGGCGCGGCGCACCATGAGGTCGCTGCCGGCGATGTCGGCGATGCGGGCATGGCCGCACAGGCCCATCGCCCGGTCGAGCTCCTCGCGGTAGATCTGAAGCACCCGCGCGACGCCGGCCTCCCCGCCCACGGCGAGCCCCCATAGCTGCGGGCGCCCGACGAGGCAGGCGCTCGCCCCCAGCGCCAGCGCCTTGACGATGTCGGACCCCTGCCGCACGCCGCCGTCGACGAGCACCGGGCAGCGGCCCGCCACCGCCTCGGCGATGGCCGGCAAGGCGTCGAGCGAGGCCGCGGCCCCGTCGAGCTGCCGGCCGCCGTGGTTGGACACGATGAGCCCGTCGACGCCGCGCTCCAGCGCCTCGCGCGCATCGTCCGGATGCATCACGCCCTTGAGGATCAGCGGGCCCTGCCAGACCTTGCGCAGCGCGTCGACATCCGCCCACGACATGGAGGGGTCGAGCAGCGCGCCCATGCGGCCGGCGAGCGAGGCGGCATCGCTGGGCTCGCCCGGGCGCACGTAGTTGCCGAAGGTGATGCGGCCGAGATGGCGGCGCATGCGCCACAGCCAGCCGGGCCGCGCCGCGAACTGGGCAAGGCCGCGCACCCCGAGGCTCGGCGGGATGGTGAAGCCGTTGCGCCGGTCGCGCCAGCGGTTGCCCGTGAGCTGGTTGTCGATGGTGAGCACGAGCGCGTTGTAACCGGCCGCCGCCGCCCGGTTGGCAAGCTCGTTGGTAAAGCCGCGATCGGTGTAGACGAACACCTGCATCATGCGCGGCACGAGCCCCGTCGCGGCGAAGTCCTCCAGCGTGCACACCGAGCCGTGGCTGAGACAGGCGGCGACCCCGGCGGCCTTGGCGGCGCGCCCGGCGCACGCCTCGCCATCGGGCCAGAACAGGCCCGCGAGCCCGGTCGGGCCGAGAATCAGCGGCATCGACAGTCGATGGCCGAAGAGGGTGATCGACGTGTCGCGCTCGCCGGCGCCCCGCAGCGGGCGTGGCAGCAGCGCGTGGGTGCGGAAGGCGCCTTCGTTGCGGCGCATCGTCCATTCGCTCTCGGCGGCGCCGTCGGCGAAGTCGAACACCGGGCGCGGCAGTCGGCGCCGCGCCATCTGCCGCATGGCGGCGATGCCGGAGGCCCGCCGCTCGGCGCCCATCAGCCGTCGAGCCGGTAGAAGGCGATCGCGTTGTCGCGGAACAGGCGCCGGCGCTCGTCGGCGGACGCCTCGGCGGTGACCCAGTCGACCACCTCGACCCAGCCCGAGTGGGTGCCGGCCAGCTCCACCACGTGCCAGTCGCCGCCGAACATCGAGCGCTCGAAGCCGAAACAGTCCAGCGTGTGCTCGATGTACGGGCGCACTTCTTCGCGCGTCCAGTTCTCGTGGTCCGCCTCGGTGATGACGCCCGAGATCTTGCACCATACATTGTCGAAGCCGGCGAGCGTGCGCATGTGCGCGCGCCAGGGATCCATCCGCCCATCCTTGATGCCGGGCTTGCCGATATGGTCGAGCACGAAGCGCACC
>JAUIJH010000158.1 GCA_030431335.1 Alphaproteobacteria bacterium | reverse complement strand
GACTGGCCCGCGAGCCCGATCACGTGTGTCGGCGGGGTGCCGTCGCCGCGGCCCTTCGTGGCGATGCCGATCCCCAATTCGATGTTCATTGCGATCCCTTCCCCGCCGCGACCACGGCCTTCGCAGCCAAAATTCACGTTTCGAACGATACGGGCGCCGAAGGGAGCGGGAACAAGTTGGCCGCAGGGGGCCGGGAGGCTGGGATCTAGCGGCCTTTCGGCGAGGACAGGCCGGTATCGGCCGGCGCGAGCCGCTCGGCCAGCTGCAGCGAGCGGGCAACGGTGAGGGCACCGTCCACCGTCAGGTGGCTGCGGTCCGCATAGAGCGTGACCTCGCCGAGCTTGGTCCGGCACAGGTCGCCCCGGCACAAACCTTCGGCGGGCCACAACACCGGGATCTCGCTCGCCTCGGCCACGTTCAGCAGCGCGGAATGGACCGGCCCGTCGCGCCGCGATGCATCCGACAGGGAGATGGTGCATTCGGCGGCTGCGGCCAGAAGCGGCACGCCGCCCTGCGCGCGCGCATTGCAGCTCGCCACGTCGCGCCCGGTCGAGGGGGCGGGGGCGAGGAGCAGGACGCGCTTGCCCGCAAGCTTCAGCGTGTCGACCACACCGGCGATGGTGTGTGCGATGTGCTGCGCGTCGTCCCCCTCGGCCTCGGGCTCGGCGGCAGCGCCGGCGGCGCGCATCGAGCGCGACCAGCTCGACGACAGCACCACCACCTCGATATGCGCCGAAGCGCCGATGCGCGCAGCCGCGTCGGTCATGAAGGCGGCGCACTCGCGCGCGTCAGGCGGCGCCGCGCCATCGGGCGGGGCGAGGGTCACGGTGGGCGCGCAGCCGCTCTTGGTGATCTGCACCAGGCCGCCGAAGCGGGCCTCGTCGGCGGCGAGCGCGTTCGCCCACTGCATGGCGTAGCTGTCGCCCAACAGCGCGACGCGGGGCCGTGTCCGGGTGCGGCACGCCTCCAGATCCACGAAGCGCGCGCCGCGCTGGTCGCACACGCGGGCGAGGCCGACATTGGGCGCGGGGCGCTGCGGATAGCTGCGCTCCAGCGGAGCGATGACGGCGGCGCCGAACACCGCGCAGCCCACCGTGGCGCCCGCGAGCCTGACGCCCCACAGCCCCGGCCGGAAGCGCCACCCGTGCCGCAGCGGCTCCTCCACCAGGCGCCATTGCAGCGCCCCCAGTGGAACGGCCGCCGCGATGAGCGAAACGCGCACCCACAGCGGCGTCTCGCCGAGGAAGGCGGCGTTGGCGTAGGCGATCAACGGCCAGTGGACGAGATAGATCGAATAGGACCAGTCGCCGATCCGCGCGAGGGGACGCAAGGCGAGCCTCGGTGGCGCGATGGCGCCGGGCGAAACACAGGCGAGCGCCGTCAGCAGGCAGATCGCCAGCGCCGCAAGGCCCGGATGCGGCCCACCGAGCGGCACGAACAGCAACGCCAGGATGCCGCCGCCGAGGAGCATCGCCAGCGGGCGGGGCAGCGCGAGCGGACCCCACCGGCCGAGGGCGAGCGCCGCACCGGCCCCGATCAGCAGCTCGAATGCGCGGCTCGGCAGCAGGAAGAAGGCGGCCGCCTCCATCCGCTTTTGCGACATCGGCATGTTGACAAGGCCCTCGCCGAGCGCGGTGGCGAGGGCGAGCGACGCCGCGATGCCCGCCACCACCGCCGCCGGCCAAACCCGCCGCGGCAGCAGCATGAGCGCCAGCGGCCAGATCAGATAGAACTGCTCCTCCACCGCCAGCGACCAGGTGTGCAGCAGGGGCTTCGTCTCGGCCGCGGCGGCGAAATAGTCCGTCTGCAGCCACAGCACGATGTTGGCCGAGAACGTGAGCGCGCCGAACAGGTCCGCCCTGAAAGCGCTGTAGGCGGTGGGCGTCAGCAGGAAGGGGGCAAGGGCCGTGGTCACCGCAAGGGTGACGAGCGCAGCAGGCAGCAGGCGCGCGGCCCTGCGCGCATAGAACGCGCCGAGGCGAAAATCGCCCGCCTCGATGCCGGCTGCGATGATGCGCGTCATTAAAAAGCCGGACAGGGCGAAGAACAGGTCGACCCCGAGATAGCCGGCCGGCAGCAGCCCGGCGTGAAACAGCAGCACCGCGAGCACCGCCACGCCACGCAGGACCTGAATGTCCGCCCTCCTGGGACGGGCGGCCCCGGCCGGGCAGGGCGCGGCGCTCGCAACGGGCGCGATCACATGCGCCTCCTCGGTCGTTGGCTGGACGCGTAATAGTAGCAAGGTTCGTGCCATTGACAACCTATAATTGATGGGTCGGCGGGTGCGCGGAACTGGCGGCGCGGTGCGACATCGGCTAGCCTCGGGTGTACGAAGCTGCCGCGAAAGGCCGGTCATGATTGCTGCGCGGCCGCTGCCCGCCATCCTCGCCGGGCTCCGGATCCCGGCGGTCGCCGCGCCGATGTTCGTGGTGTCGGGTCCCGAACTGGTGATCGCGCAGTGCAAGGCGGGGATCGTCGGCGCCTTCCCCGCCCTCAACGCGCGCGAGGGGGAGGGCGAGCCGCCGGCGTTGGAGGGCTGGCTGCAGCGCATCACCGAGGCGCTCGACCGGCACAACCAGGCCAATCCGGACCGGCCCGCCGCGCCCTTCGCGGTCAACCAGATCGTCCACCGCACCAACGGGCGCCTCCAGCGCGACATCGATATCTGCCACAAATGGCGTGTGCCGATCTGGATCACGTCGCTCGGCGCGCAGCCGGCCGTCAACGAGGCGGCGCACGCATGCGGCGGCATCGCCCTGCACGACGTGATCAACGACACCTATGCGCGCAAGGCGATCGCGAAGGGCGCCGACGGGCTGATCGCGGTCGCGGCCGGCGCGGGCGGCCATGCGGGGCGGCAGAGCCCGTTCGCGCTGGTGAGCGAAATCCGCGCCTGGTTCGACGGCCCGCTGCTCCTGTCCGGCGCCATCGCCACCGGCCGGGCGCTCCTGGCGGCGCAGGCGCTGGGCGCCGATCTCGGCTACATCGGCAGCCCGTTCGTCGCCACCGCGGAAGCCAACGCGCCCGCCGCCTACAAGGACATGATCGTCGCCGGCACCGCGGAGGATATCGTGACCACGGCCGTCTTCACCGGCGTATCGGGCAACTATCTCAAGGCGTCCATCGAGCGGGTGGGGCTCGACCCGGCCGCGCTCGGCGAGCGGGCGCAAGGCGCGGTCGCCTTCGAGGGCGAGGCGGGCGGCCCAAAGCCGTGGCGCGACATTTGGGGCGCCGGCCAGGGCATCGGCGCGGTGGACAATGTGGTGAGCGTCGCCGAGCTGGTGGCCCGGCTGGAACGCGAATACGCGGCGGCGGTCGATGCGATGCGGGCCCGGCTCGCCGGCGCCTGAGCGGCACATTGTCAAGCCGGGCGGATGGCCTCGTCGAGCGCCGCGAAACGGGACAGGAACCGCTGCTGCGCTTCTTCCGTGGAGCAGGGCGCGAGTTCGCCCAGCAGCGGGGCCGTGTCGACGCGCGGGGCGCCGAAGATCGCGTCCGCCTCGCTCGGCGTGAAGCCTGCCAGCGCCGTCGCCTCCAGGTAGGCGGCGACGGTATCGGCGCTCTTGATGAGCCCGGTGCGCTTGCCGCTGGGGTCGGCGGGCACGGAAAAGCGCAGATGAATCGCCGCTTCCAGCCGCGCCTCCACGGTGCGATAGGCCTCGCCGATGGCCGCCTTGAAGGGCGAGATCAGATCGCCGACCACGTATTCGGGGGCATCGTGCAGCAGCGCGGCGAGCCGGTCGCCGGCCGATCGCGCGGGGTCCATCACGCCGACGATCGCCTCCACCAGCAGTGAATGCTGGGCGACGGAGTAGGCGTGGTGGCCCGAGGTCTGCCCGTTCCACCGCGCCACCCGGGCGAGCCCGTGCGCGATGTCGCCAATCTCGATGTCGAGCGGGGAGGGGTCGAGGATGTTGAGGCGGCGGCCCGACAGCATCCGCTGCCAGGCGCGCGGGGGCTGCGCGGGTTCGCCGGCCGCAACGCTTCGGCGGCGGCGCGGGCGCGGCGCGCTCAACTCAGGCCTCGGCAAGTGCGAAGGGGGCGCCCTCCGGCACGCGCATGGTGAGGCGCACGCCGCCGGCCTCGACGCCCTCGCCCGCCCGGTCGATGCGCACCGTGGCGAGGCCCCTTTGCCCCTCGCGCGTGCCGAGCCGCCCCACCGGCGTGCCGTTCCGCTCGATGGCCGTGCCCGTCTCCGGCAGCGGCGCGTCGGCTTCCACGATCACGGTGCGGCGGCGCGCGGTGCCCCGGTGACGCATGCGCGAGACCACCTCCTGGCCGACGAAGCAGCCCTTCTTGAAATCGACGCCGTGGGTCAGGTCCATGTTGGCATCGTGCGGGAAGGCGTCGCCGAGCGCGAAATCGACCACGGCGTCGGGCACGCCGGCGGCGATGCGGGCATCGGTGTAGCGCTGCAGCACCTCGGGCACCAACCCGGCGTTTCCGGCCGGTACGATCAGGCGGGCGCCCAGACCCGGCCCGCGCGGGTCCGCCCGTCCGCCCGGCGGCTCGTCGAAGCCCACGGCGACGACCTCGTCGCTCTCGGCGATGGTCACCGCCGCGCGCAGCTTGTAGAGCGTCAGGCGGCGCACGAGGTCGGCCAGCGCGCTTTCGGGAACGTCGAGCGCCACGGTGTCCGCATCGGCGAAGACCATCATGTCGCTGAGGATCTTGCCCTGCGGCGTCAGCAGGGCGCCGTAGGCGAGCGCGCCCGGTTCCAGCGTGCCGGTGGCGCACGACAGCAGCCCGTCCAGGAAGGCGAGGCGCTGCGGGCCGCCGATGCGGATCACACCGCGGCCGGGCAATCGGCTGATCATGGGTTCGGTCATGTCACTCTACTCGATGTCGCCGGCGCTGAGGTAGCGGACCCGTCCATCGGGCGCGATGCCGACGCGGAAGAATGTGTAACGCTTGAGCCGTGCCATCTCTTCCACGTCCACCGCCGTCAGCACCCGATAGAGCTCAACATAGTGCGTCGGCGTCAGCACGTTGAGCGGCACCTCGGCAAAATAAGGCCAGACGTAGGTGGTCGTCGACTTCTCGCCGATCCGCACATGCCCGGTTTCTAGGATCTCGCTCAGGATGGCGAGGATCTCGCGCCCCTCCGGATCGCCCGATTGCAGGCGCAATACCTCGATAGGGTCGCCCGTCGTGTCGAACGTGTCGACGATCGGCGGGATACGCTGGCGCTCGAAGATCGGCCGCAGCGCTTCGATGTCGCCCGTTCGGGCCGCTTCCAGGAGGTCGGCGCGCACCTTGGCGACCGCTTCGGGCAACCCGTTGTCGCCATAGGCGATATCGGCCAGCGCTGCGCGCGGTTCTGGCACGGACGTTGCCTCACCCCCCGTGGAATGATCGATCGGGCCGAAATCATCTTGAACGCCGGAATCGGGGTCGGCGGGGGCGAACGGCGGTTCATCCTCCAGCCGCATGGCGGGGATGTTCGGCCCGGCCGTCGCGCCGCCGCGCTCCAGGGGCTCGTCTTCGGGCACGTAGGCGCTTGCCGCGCCGGCGATCACGAGCGCCAGCGCGCTCAAAATGGTCGCACATGCGCAAAGCGTGACGGTTCGCATCGAACAATCGCTCCTGACAGGTTGGCATGGCGTTCGGGCATCGGGCAGTCTCGACGCTTGTTTGGCACACGTTGGAGACGCAACCAATCTTGATCCAGGTTCCATCGACTTGACGCCGCTCGCGTACATCGCGCTCGGGATCCTGGGGGGCATCTTCGTGACCGCGCCGCTCGGGCCGGTCAACGTCCTCATCATGCAGCGGGCGCTGCGCTACGGCTTTCCCTCCGCGGTGGCGGCCGGCAGCGGCGCGGCCGTCGCCGACGTGATCTTCGCCATCATCGCCGCTTTCGGCGTTTCGACCGTGGGCGTGTTCATCGAGGGGCACGCCCGGCTGATCCAGCTCGTCGCGGGCATCCTCGTCACGCTGATGGGCGCCCGCATCCTGTGGAGCCAGCCCGGCTTCAGCCGTGCGGCCACGGACGAGCCCGAATATACCGCCGCACAGGTGAGCCTGGCGACGTTTCTGCTCACGATCACCAATCCGGCCACCATCTTCGGCTTCCTCGCCTATTTCGGTGCGCTCGGCGAGTGGGGACCCACCAAGGGGGACTTTGTCGGCACCTTGCAAATGGTGCTGGGCGTCGCCATCGGCGCCGTCGGCTGGTGGTGCGCGGTGGCCGCGATCATCACGCGGCTGCGGGTGCGCTTGAACGAGGCGACGATCGGCAGATTTAATATGGTGGCGGGGGCGGTGCTGGTCGGGTTCGGCGCGCTGATCCTCGGCAGACTGTCGGTGACGTATTTTCGGGTGATCTAACATGTGCGGCCGCTACCAGCTCGTCCTGCCGCTCGAAGAGGTGCTGGCGCTGTTCGAGGCCGACAGCGAGAGCGAGCCCTTTCCGCCGCGCTACAACATCGCGCCGACGCAGCCGATCCACGTGGTGCGGGCCGTGTCGGGCGGGGCCCGTGCGCTCAGCTTGATGCGCTGGGGCTTCCTGCCCGGCTGGGTGAAGGAGCCGCAGAAGTTCCCGCTCTTGATCAACGCGCGGGCCGAGACGGCGGCCGAAAAGCCCGCCTTCCGCAACGCGCTGCGCCGGCGCCGTGCTCTGATCCCTTCGACGGGCTTTTACGAGTGGCGCCGCGAGGGCAAGGCGAAGCAACCGTTCTTCTTCGTCCCGTCCGGTCCCATCGCCTTCGCCGGGGTGTGGGAGACCTGGTGCGGCCCCAACGGGGAGGAGATGGAGACGGCGGCCATCCTCACCACCGGCGCGGAAGGCGTGCCGGCTCAGTACCATGACCGGATGCCCCTCACCGTGCCGCCGGAAAACTATGCGGCCTGGCTCGATCCGGCCAACGAGAACGGCGAAATGGCGCTCTCCTTCACCCACCGCGACACGTTCGAGGCCCGCCCGGTCTCGCGGATGCTGTCCAACGCGCGCAACGAGGGCGCGGCCCTGATGGTGCCCGACGCGCCGGAAAAACCGGCCGCCGCCGAAGAAGAAGACGCGCCGCGCCTTCTGTAGACGCCCGGCCCACCGGCATCCTTTGTTGCCGCTTGGGCGGCGATTTTTGCCGAAGTGGCACTATAGTGCTATATTGTTCTTATATTTGCAATTTTCTGGCGAACATTATGGTGACAAAAGTGCATTTTTTGTCTGATTCCCGATCGCGCGCGCCCATGGTCAACCGACCGTGGCTGCGAGGCGCGAGTGTCTGTTTCGCAGTCATTCTTTTGGTGGCCGCGTGCGCCCCGCTGATCAGCCCCTATCAGGAAGAGAGCTACAAATACGCGACGTCGCTCAAGGCGCGAAGTCTGGCGCTGATCGCAAAATCCGGGACGCCATTCTCGCAAAATCGCGAGCTGGTGGACCAGCTCCTGGTCGATGTGGACGCCGCCTACGAATATGCGAAAGGTTTGCCGCGGAACCAGCTCGTCACCGAACAATGGCAGATCCTGCGCAACCCGAATGGCGAACTTCTCGGTGGTTTTGTCCGGATCTGGCGCCAAAAATCGACTCTGTCGCAGACCTTCCGCAGCAGATTGTCCGCCCTCATCGGATCCGCATTTGACGAAATTATCTGTCTGGAAGTCAATAAAAAATCCGCGACTAGTTGCGGTTAAATTCATTTTTTGGAGTTAAAGTGAAATGCCAAGTGTAGTTGAGGAATTTTTGTCAGCCTTTCGAGTCGGATTACAGCCTATTATCGAGGAGTTGCTTGGCGAATTTATCGAAAGCGCGCGCACCGACGCCGAGGCTTTCATCAGCGAAAGCTGGGAGAATTTAGCCGTCTGGCTCGAAGACCTTCGCACGGGTGCGCTCGCCAAGGACGAGTTCGAGTTTCTCCTGCGCGGCCAGGAACAACTCATGAGAATGAAGCTGCTGCGGCAAGCAGGCGTGGCCGCCGCGCGCCTGGAGCGCTTCCGCCAGGCCGTGATCGATCTGGCGATCCGCTCGGCCTTGAGCGTGGTGCCGATCTGATCGATCGGCTGCCGGGGGCTCAGCCGGTGAGCGCGGCCGTTAGCGCCGAGTTGGGGTCGGCGAGGTCGGCGATCACGTCGAAATGGTGGCGGTCGGTCGCCTCCACGTGGCGGACGGAGCGGGCGAGACCCTCCCACATTAGCGCCAGGATACGGGTCTGGCGGCGCAGTTGCGGGCGCTCGCCGTCGCCCACCCAGGCGATGAGGTCGATGGGGGCCGGGTCGAGCAGCACCGGGCTCTGCGCGCGCGCTTCCTCCGGGGTGAGGCGCAGCGTCTCGTTCATCTTGGTCGCCATCAGCGGGCGCAGGTCCGTGAGGCCGGAGATCGGCACCACCCGCGTCACCCGCGCCGCGATGTCCGCGTCGAGCGGGGCGTCGACGCAGCCCATGCGCGCGGCGAGGTGGCCGCCCGCCGAATGGCCGCACGCCACGATCGGCCCCGCCACGCGCCGCGCCGCATGGTTGAGCGCGGCACCGATGGCGACGGTGATCTCGCCGATGCGCACCTGCGGGCAGAGCGGATAGCTCGGCACCATCACCGCATAGCCGCGCGCAACGGGCCCCGCCGCCAGGTGCGACCAGGTCGACTTGTCGAACGCCATCCAGTAGCCGCCGTGGATGAAGGTCGCGAGCCCCTTGGGCACGCCCTCGGGCAGGAACAGGTCGTAGCGCTCGCGCGGGTCGAGGCCGTAGGCGACGTCCAGCGAGGCGTTGGCGGTGGCGCGGAAGGCGGCGGCCTCCTGCGCCCAATGCGTCCTGAACCCCTCGGCGCCTGGGATATAGGCGTGGTTCTCGTAAGCGCGGTCTTCGGGCGTATCGATCGGCATCAGGCAGTGCGTTCCTTCAGGGGCGGTGCGTCGAGGCTGGCGACGGTCTTCAGCGCACCGTCGAGCGCGCTGCCCATTTCGTCGACGAGGGCGGCTTCGCGCAAGCGGCGCAGCCAGTCGGCGCCGTCCGGGCGTCCTTCCAGGAGGGGGAGCGCGGACAGCACCTTGTCGAATTTCGCCTCGCCGCGGGCGTGGGTGTCGCTGTAGCCCTTCACCAGGCGGCGGCATTTGAGCACCTCCGCCGCCAGCGCCGGCTCGGTGGGGGCGAGGCGGTGCACATGGCCGAGCCAGGCTTCGAGGTGGGCGACCTCCACCCGGTGCCGCAGCAGGCGCCGGCGCGCCGGCCGCAGCGCCGCCAGCACGTAGAGCATCGCAAAGCCGCGCAGCCGGTCGGTGCGCACGCGGTGGCCGCGGTTGACGAGCCGGTCGACGATGCCGAACAGCTTCGGCCGCCGCTCCACATAGGCGCCGAGGCGCGCCGGCATCAGCCCGCAGATCTCCTCGCCGCGCGGGTGCATGTACTCGGTCACGGTGAGGATTTCGCCCTCGCGCACCCCCACCTCGCGCCGCACACGCTCGGTGCGCCGCGCCCGCGTCTTGAGGTCGGCGACGCGGATCACATCGTCGTAGGCCATGGCGTTGGCGATGTACTTGGCGGCCGCCTCGGCGAGCGTGCCCGAGCCGTCGTCGAGCGCCGCGACGGCGGCGACGCGGTCGAGATATTCGCCGCCATAGCGCACGTCCTGATAGTCGACGACCTTCTGCAGCCCGCGCCGGGCCATCTCCTGCGCCGGGCTGGGCAGCGCCTCGATGCGCTTGACGAGCGCCCCGAAAGCCTGGCGCTGGGCCGGCGGGCCGTCGACGATGCGCCCCGGCTCGGCTGCGACAGGGGCGGGGGCCGGGACGGCCGCATCGGCGCGAACCGCCTCGTAGCCAGCCGCGAATGCGCGCAGGCTGGCCGCGATGCCCTTGCCGCCGCGCCGGATCGTCGCCTCGAACGCCTCGCGCGGGAAGGGCAGCGCCTCCGACCCCGCCAGCGCGCCGAACAGGCTCGCCGAGATCACCGATCCATTCTGGACCGCGAGCGTGTCGAGGTCGGCGGCGAGGAAGCGGGCGGCGGCTTGCCGGGCGGCGTCCAGGATCGGCGCCGTCTCCAGGATGCCGCTGCCGGGCGCGGCCTTCTCCGACACGGCGAAGGCGCGGTGGCTCGAGGTGATCAGCGTGGTGCGGTCGGGTGTCACGAAGCCGCGCTGGATGGCGCGGCCCGCCTCCATCAACTCGGCGGCGAGCACGATGTCGACGTCGCCGGCGGCCGGCATCAGCGACAGGATCGGCGTGCGATCGGTGGCCGGCAGCATCTCCACATAATAGATGGTGGCGCCGGTGCGCTGGGCGACGCCGGGCACCGAGGTGGATTGCGCGTAGTAGCCCGCCTGCTCCGCCAGATCGACGATCCAGGAGGTGACGACGCCGCCCCCCTGGCCGCCCACGGCGAGGATCGCGAGCTTGATGATGCCGCCGCCGTCCGCGCCGCTCGGGGACGGCATGGCGCTGTGCACGTTCATGGGGCCATCTCCGTGGTGGCGCGGTTGGCGTGAATTGCGAAGCGGAGGTCGGGGCGCGCGAGGGTCACGGCCGCCTCAACTCGCGAACGTGAGCCGCCCGCGGTCGCGTCGCCGCTGCAGCCAGCCGATGATGCCGGCCCGCCAGCTCGCCCGCCGCGTCTCGGCCGGCCGCGGGTTGAACACCACGTCGGCCTGGTAGAAGGACGGGCACAACACGGCCGCCTCCGCCACCTCGCCGCAATTGCCGCAGCCGACGCACGAGGTGTCGATGGCGGCCACCGGGTCGTCGCGCAGCGGATCGTCGAGCTTTTTCACCGACAGCGAGGGGCAGCCGGACAGGCGGATGCAGGCGTGGTCGCCGGTGCACACGTCCTCGTCGACGCCGAAGCGCGGTTTCACCACGCGCTTGCCGGCCTTCACCGCGGCGGCCATCTGCGGCTTCACGCGGCGCTGCTTGTTGAGCATGCACTCGGACGAGGCGACGATCACCTTCGGCCCCTTGTGCTCGGTGGTCAGCGCTTCGGTGAGGGTGTCGCGCATCTTGCCGACATCGTAGGTGCGGTCGATCTGGCGCACCCACGTGGCGCCGAGCCCTTCGACCGCCCGGGTGATCGGATGCTGGGTCGAGCGCCGCGCATTGTCGGCGCGCGAGGACAGGATGTCCTGCCCGCCGGTCGCGGCGGAATAGTAATTGTCGACGATCAGGATCACACCGTCTTGCTCGTTGAAGACGGCGTTGCCGACGCCCGAGGTGAGGCCGTTGTGCCAGAAGCCGCCGTCACCCATCACCGCGATGGGCCGCTTCTTGGCCGCCACGTTGAAGGCGGACGCCGAGGCGGGGCCGAGGCCATAGCCCATGGTGGTGGCGCCCAGGTTGAAGGGCGGCATGATGGAGAAGAGGTGGCAGCCGATATCGGCCGCGATGTGGTGCACGCCGAGCTTTTTCTCGACGAGCTTCATCGCCGCGAAGATCGGCCGTTCGGGGCAGCCGGTGCAGAAGCCGGGCGGGCGCATCGGCACCTTGCCGCCGAGGTCGGGCAGGGCGATCTTCTCGTCCGGGTCGTTGGGCGCGCGCTCGCGGTCGGGCAGGAGATCGGGCTGGTAGGTGCGCAGGAAGTCCGTCAGCCCCGCGAGCATCACCGGCCCGGTGTACTCGCCCGCCATCGGCAGGAAGCCCTTGCCGGTGAGCCTGGCGGTGCCGCCGGCCTTGTAGAGCATGTCGCCGATGGCCTGCTCGATGTGGTCGGGCTGGCCTTCCTCCACCACCATCACGGCATCCTTGCCGGCGCAGAACTCGACGATCTCGTCGCGGATCAGCGGGTAGGTGACGTTGAGGCAGTAGATCGGCACGCGGCTCTCGCCGTAGAGGTCGGCGAGGCCGAGGCGCTGCAGGGCGCGCATCACGCCGTTGTACATGCCGCCCTGGCAGATGATGCCCACCTTGCCGTCGGCCGGGCCGAAATGCTCGTTGAGCTTGCGCGACTTGATGAACTCGATGGCGGCCGGCCAGCGCACCTTCACCTTCTCCTGCTCGTGGCCGAACGAGGCCGGCGGCAGGACGATGCGGTTGGTGTCGCGCTGCGGGTTCTCCAGCGCCTCGGCCATCGTCATTTTCGGCCGCTGGTTGTCCTTGGCGATGAAGCGGCCGTGCACGTGGCAGGAGCGGATGCGCACCTCCAGCATCACGGGCGTGTTGGTGGCTTCCGAGAGCTCGAAGCCGTCCGACACCGCCTTCACGATGGACGGCAGGCTGGGGCGCGGGTCGAGGAGCCACACCTGGCTCTTCATGGCGAAGGAATGGGAGCGCTCCTGCATGATGGAGGAGCCCTCGCCATAGTCCTCGCCCACGATGATGAGCGCGCCGCCCAGGACGCCGCCAGAGGCGAGGTTGGCGATGGCGTCGGAGGCGACGTTGGTGCCGACGGTGGACTTCCACGCCACCGCGCCGCGGATCGGGTAGTGCACCGAGGCGGCGAGCGTGGCGCCGGCCGCCGCCTCGCTGGCCGAAGCCTCCAGGTGGACGCCGAGCTCTTCCATGATGTCCTCGGCGTCGGTGAGGACATCCATCAGATGGCTGATCGGCGCGCCCTGATAGCCCGCCACGTAGCCGACGCCGCATTGGAGCAGCGCCTTGGTGATGGCGAGGATGCCCTCGCCGCGAAACTCCTCGCCCGCGCCGATTTTGAGCTGCTGGACTTCCTTCGCAAAAGACCGTTCCGCCACGTGCCGCCCTCCTGCCTTTGATCCATTCAAATGCATATAACGCGCCACGAGACAATGCCCGGCCGACGTTGGCCCGGCGCGCCGCCGCGCAACCGGCCGATGGCAAACCGTGGTGCGCGTCACACCCGCGGATGGTCTGGGTGACTCCTATCACACAACGGCGAGTAACACTGAAATACCTCTTTGGTTTTGAAGCGCTTACCCCAAAATATTTATCGGGAGCGGACCCACATACCCAAAGTGTAGAGAGAGTAGAGCAATGAAATACTACCCCAAGATCGAGACCGATGCGTTCGACTTCGGCACCGCATTCGGCCCGGCGAACAGCCAGCCCAAGGGCGATTTGATGGGCAAGGAAGAGCCGGATGTGCTCGCCTGGGATTTCTCGGCGGGCGAAAAGGGTGTGGCGAACGTCGAATGGACTTACGCCGGCGGCAAGGCCGCCGATCCGGTCGAGTGGACCTACGAGCCGTCAGGCGACACCGATTCCAAGGATATCGCCGCGACGTCGTCGTTCTTGGGCGACGAATTCTTCTGAGCATGGCGGCCCGCGGCCGGCGATCGGCCGGCCCCGCGGGCGCTCCGGACCGGGGCGGCTGGTGCCGGCCCGGTCCGACAGCCGTCGGTCAGGGGAAGACGGCGAGCGCTTCGAGGCCCATCGCCTCGTCGAGGCCGCAGACGAGGTTCATGTTCTGGATCGCCTGGCCCGATGCGCCCTTCACCAGATTGTCGGTGGTGCACATGACGATGGCGCGGCCCCCGCGCCGGTCCGCCGCGACGCCGATGCGCGCATGGTTCGAGCCGCGCACGTGGCGCGATTGCGGCGCCTCGCCGAACGGCAGCACCGTGACGAAGCGCTCGCCGGCGTAGCGCGCGGACAGCACGTCGTGGATCTTCTTCGCGTCGCCGGCGACGTAGATGGTCGCGTAGATGCCGCGGTTCATCGGCACGAGGTGCGGGGTGAAGGTGACGAGCACC
>JAUIJH010000157.1 GCA_030431335.1 Alphaproteobacteria bacterium | reverse complement strand
CTCGCCGCCTCGTACCGCACCGGCAAGGCGCTGGGCGGTGGCCTCCATGTCGGTCAGCGTCGCGGGATCGGGCAGAAGATCGCGGATGGTCGGTTCGAGAAAGCGCTCCGCATCGTCGGCCTCGACGCCACGGGCGGCAAGCACGCGGGCGACGAGATCGGGCAGGCCATGGCTCTGGGCCATGGCGAGCGCGGTGTTCTCCTGGCGCGGCTCGAGGCGCTGCTGCCCGGCGTAACCCCTGGCCGATTGCCTGACATCAAGGAAATATCGCCTGGCGCCGTCGGTCATCGGGCCATTGTCAGGAAAACTTTTCCATGTCCTGGTGGCGGGCCTTGATCTCGCGCACCGTCTTCGACGAGGAGCGCATGACGATGGTTTCGGTCTGGATGTAGTTGCGGGCGAACTTGACGCCGGCCAGCATGTTGCCGTCGGTGACGCCGGTGGCCGAGAAGAACACCTCGCCGCTCGCCATGTCCTCCATGCGATAGACCTTGGCCGGATCGGAGATGCCCATCTTGGCGGCGCGCTCCACCTTGGCTTCGCTGTCGAGTATCAGCCGGCCCTGCATCTGGCCGCCGGTGCAGCGCAGCGCCGCCGAGGCGAGCACCCCCTCCGGCGCGCCGCCGGAGCCGATATAGATGTCGATGCCGGTTTCGATCGGATCGGTCGTGTGGATGACACCGGCGATGTCGCCGTCGCCGATCAGGCGGATCGCGGCGCCCGTTTCACGCACCAGCCGGATCAGCTCCGCATGGCGCGGCCGGTCCAGGATGCAGGCGGTGATTTCGGCCGTCGGCACGCCCTTTTCCTTGGCGACGCGGCGCACCGCCTCGTCGGCCGGCATGTCGAGGTCGATGAGACCCTCCGGATAGCCCGGCCCGATGGCGATCTTGTCCATATAGACGTCGGGCGCGTTGAGCAGCGAGCCGCCGGACGCGAGCGCCAGGGTCGCCAGCGAGTTGGGCATGTCCTTGGCGCACAGCGTGGTGCCTTCGAGCGGATCGAGCGCGATGTCGACCCGGTCGCCGCCGGCGCCTACCGCTTCGCCGATATAAAGCATCGGCGCCTCGTCGCGCTCACCTTCACCGATGACGACAATACCCTCGATATGCAGGCGGTTCAGCTCTCGGCGCATGGCGTCCACGGCCGCCTGGTCGGCCGCCCGCTCGTCGCCGCGCCCCCTCAGCCGCGCAGCCGATACCGCCGCCCGCTCCGTCACACGCATGACTTCGACGGTCAGAACGCGGTCGAGCGCGCCTCTCGGGGTTTTGTCTTCGGACATCGTTGGGCTTCTCCTGCCTCGGTTCGCTGCTTTGTGGCCCGGCCGGCTGACAAGGGCAAGACGACCGGTGATTCTATCTTCGCGCGCAGACTGCCTATCGCAGTGATATCGAATGTGATGGCGGTCGTTGAGGCAACGCTTCAATCGGCATCCTGGTTCTGCGACAAGCCGATCTGTCCGCGGGCTGCGGCGCGGGCAGCCGCGCGTCGCGCGCCTCGCACAACGAGCGGAGTTTGGTCTTGAGTGTCGTCGCCCGGTATTCCCGCATCGCGCGCAGCGCGCCGGCGGTCAGCGTTGCATTCATCTTCTTCGCCAACGGCTTCGTCTTCTCCAACTGGGTCGTGCGCATCCCGACGGTCAAGGACCGGCTGGGCCTCAACGACGCGGAGCTGGGCCTGGCGCTGGTGTCGATGGCGGTCGGCGCGCTGATCGCCATGCCCATCGCGGGCGCGCTGATCGGGCGGGTCGGCAGCGGGCGCATCGCGGCGGTGGTCGGCACGCTCTATGCGCTCCTGTTCTGCCTCGTCGGCTTTGCCGATTCGCTGCCGTTCCTGTGCGCGGCGCTGCTGCTGATGGGCCTCGGCAACGGCGCCATGGACGTGGCGATGAACGCGCAGGCCGACGCGACCGAAGCCGTGCTCGGCCAGCGCATCATGTCGTTCAGCCATGCCATGTGGAGCCTCGGGGTGGCGCTCGGCACGCTACCGGCCGGCGTGTTCGCCGCGTTCGATGTCAGCGTGTCGTTGCACCTGTTTTCGATCGGCGTGCCGCTGGCGGTGGGCCTCATGGTCGCGGTCCGCTATTCGAGCCCCGACCGCGTCCACGACGGTCCGCCCCAGCCGTCCTTCGCGCTGCCGCGCGGGCCGCTCCTGTTCTTCGGCCTGGTCTGCTTCTGCGGCGCCATCGTGGAGGGGGCGATGAGCGACTGGATCGCCGTTTTCGCCGAGAACACGCTCGACCTGGGCTCCGTTCGCGCGGCCATCGCCTACGGCGCCTTCGCCAGCGCCATGTTCATCGCCCGCCTTGCCGGGGACGGCATCACCGAGCGGTTCGGTGCCGCGCTCACGGTGCGCGCCGGGCTCGCCCTCGCCGCCCTCGGCCTCGCCGTGGCGCTGACGGGTGTGTTCGGGCTGATGGTGGTGGGCTTCTTCGCCGTCGGGTTCGGCGTCGCCGGCATCTTTCCGGCCGTCTTCCGTGCCGCCGGCCGGCTGCCGGGCCACGCGCCGGGACCGTCGATGGCCGCCGCCGTCACCCTCGGCTACGTCGGCTTCCTGCTCGGCCCGGCCACCATCGGCTTCCTCGCCGAGGCGACCTCGCTGACGACGGCGCTGATGCTGCTGATCCCGCTGTGCATCCTGGGCATGCTGTTTTCGCGCGCCCTCACCATCGCCGATTGAGCGCGGCGGCGCTCAAAGCGTCTGCGCGATGGGGATGACGTGGGGGGCACGCACGATGGTGCCGTCCGCCTCGATGTCGGCGAGCGCGCGGGCCAGCGCGGCGCTGCTGGTGGGGTAGGTCACCAGGATGACGGTCTGCTCCTCCAGCGGCGGCAGATGGTCGGGCCGGTGCGGGGTTTTCTGGACGATCTGCTCCAGCGAGATGCCTTCCGCGGCCATGCGCGTCGCGAGCGCGGCGAAGGCGCCGGGCCGGTCCGCGATGGGCAGACGCACATAGTAGGCGCCGAGGTGGCCGGACGCCTCCGCCTTGCGGAAGGGCATCAGGCTGGCGGACGGGCGGCCGAGCGGGCTGGGCGCGAGGCCGCGCGCGAGGTCGGTGAGGTCGGACACCACGGCGGACGCGGTGGCGCTGCCGCCGGCCCCCGGCCCCGACAGCACCAGTTCGCCGAACGCCGGCCCCCGGATCGATACCGCGTTGGTGACGCCGGACGTTTCGGCCAGCGCGCTGCCGCGCGGCACCATGGTGGGGTGGACGCGCTGGTCGACGCCCTCGGCGGTCATCGTCGCGATGCCGAGGAGCTTGATGCGGAAGCCGAGCTCGGCCGCCGCCTCGAGGTCCGCCGGCTCGATGGAACGGATCCCCTCCACCCGCACCGCATCGGCGTCGATCTGGGTGGTGAAGGCGATGGACGACAGGATCGCCAGCTTGTGGGCGGTGTCGAAGCCGTCGACGTCGAAGGTGGGGTCGGCTTCGGCGTAGCCGAGGCGCTGCGCGTCGGCGAGGCAGTCGGCGAAGGAGCGCCCGCCGCGCTCCATCTCGGTGAGGATGTAGTTGCACGTCCCGTTCATGATGCCGAGGACGGCGGTGATCGGGATGCCTGCCAGGCTGTCGCGCACGGTGCGGATGGCGGGAATGCCGCCGGCCACCGCCGCCTCGAACAGGAGCGGGGCGCGGTTCTCTTCCGCCAGCGCGGCGAGTCGCATGCCGTGGGCCGCGAGCAGGGCCTTGTTGGCGGTGACGACGGCCTTGCCCGATGCCAGCGCCGCCTCCACCGCGGCGAGCGCCACGCCGCCCTCCCCGCCGATCAGCTCGACGAAAACGTCGGCGCCGGGGGCTTCGGCCATCGCCACCGGATCGTCGAACCACGCGGCGCCGGACAGATCGACACCGCGCTCGCGGCTCTTGTCGCGCGCCGAGACGGCGACCAGCTCGATGGTCCGCCCCGATCCGCCATGGGTCGGCTCCGCCTGCAGCAAGCCGATGGTTGCCGTCCCGACGGTCCCGAGCCCTGCGATGGCGATCTTGAGCGTATCCGTCACAGTCGTCCTCTCCGCTGGCGCCTTGCGGCGGCAAACTCCGTTCGTACCGCGCGGCGGGCGTGCCGGGCGGGCGCTGCCAGACTGTCCTGACATTCGGAGCACTTGGCGCGACCGGCTCACCGAACCGCTCGCGCGGTCCGTCTAACCGAATTTCCGGGCGGAAGGCTAGGTTTGATTGCGCCGCGCTCAAAGAGTCGCCGCCAGCACGCGCCTCGAGCTGGCGGCGCTTTGGCGCGGGGACAGGGTGCGGGCCGGGCGGCCCGCCCGCAATCAGCGTCCGGCGGCGTTGAGCGGCACCACGTTGTGCCGGCGGTCCAGGAATTTCTTCACGCTGCGCGCGGCCTGGCGGATCCGCTGCTCGTTCTCCACCAGCGCGATGCGGACATGGCCGTCGCCGTGCTCGCCGAAGCCGATGCCGGGGGCCACGGCCACATGCGCCTCCTCCAGGAGCTGCTTGGAGAACTCCAGGCTTCCCAGGTGCGCGAGGCCGGGCGGGATCGGCACCCAGGCGAACATGGAGGCCTTGGGCGACGGCACGTCCCAGCCCGCGCGGCCGAACGAATCCACCAGCGCATCGCGGCGGCGGCGGTAGGTGTCGCGGATCTCGATGATCGGCTCCTCGCCGCCGTTGAGGGCAGCGGCGGCGGCCACCTGGATCGGCGTGAAGGCGCCATAATCGAGATAGCTCTTCACGCGGGCGAGCGCGCTGCACAGCATCGGGTTGCCGACGGCAAAGCCCATGCGCCAGCCAGGCATCGAGAAGGTCTTCGACATCGAGGTGAACTCGACGGCGATCTCCTTCGCCCCCTCCACCTGCAGGATGGACGGCGGCGGATCGCCCTCGAAATAGATCTCCGAGTAGGCAAGGTCCGACAGGACGAAGATGTCGTGCTTCTTGGCGAAGGCCACCACCTCGCGGAAGAACTCGATGTCGGCGGTATAGGCGCCGGGATTGGAGGGGTAGCAGATCACCATCGCGATGGGCTTGGGCACCGAATGCACCACGGCCCGCTCCAGCGCGCGGAAGAATTCGGGCCCGGGCTCGGCCGGGATCGAGCGCGTCGAACCGCCGGCCATCAGGAAGCCGAAGGCGTGGATCGGGTAGGACGGATTGGGCGTCAGCACCACGTCGCCGGGCGCGGTGATCGCCTGCGCCATGTTGGCGAAGCCTTCCTTGGAGCCGAGCGTCGCCACCACTTCGGTGTCGGGATCGAGCTTCACGCCGAAGCGGCGGGCATAGTAGGACGCCTGCGCGCGACGCAGCCCCGGGATGCCCTTGGAGGCCGAGTAGCGGTTGGTGCGGGGCTTGGCCACCGTCTCCACCAGCTTGTCGACGATGGATTGGGGGGTCGGCAGGTCCGGGTTGCCCATGCCGAGGTCGATGATATCCGCCCCCTCGGCGCGTGCCGCCGCCTTGAGGCGGTTCACTTCTTCAAAAACGTACGGGGGCAGCCTTCTGATCTTATGAAAATTCTGCATCGACAGACACTCCAGATACGCGGGGCATAGTCGGGTCAGCGGGCCGGTGCAACTCCCGTCCCGCTGAATGGCGGCACCCCGACGGCACGGGGGGCGGTTTCGCTCGGATCGAGTGGAATGGCCGCCACATCGGCGGGCGGCTCGGCGGCGGCGGCGCTCGCATCGGCAACGGGCTGCGGCGGCGCCGAAAGGGTGCGCGCCGCGTCGTCGCCCTGCGGGCGGGCGCCGGCTTCGATCTGCGCCCGTGCCTCGGCCGCGTGGTCGCGCCCGCGCGCCTGCAGGGCCGAAACGGAGCTCGTCGTGCCGATTGCGCGCGCGCGGGAGGCGGTGCGGGCGGCTTCGCCTCGCAGCACGGCCTCCTCGCGGGCGATGGATTCGGGGCTGCGCGGCAGGCCGGCAACGGCCACCGGATCGGCCAGGATGTTGGCAAATCCGTCCGCCGTCTTCTCGGGAGCCTGGCTGGGCAGTACGGTGGCCTGGCGCTCCGGTGTCGGAATCAAGGCCGCGCCGGGGTCCATGGTGCAGCCGGCCAGCCACAACGCCAAGCCGGACGCCGCGAAAACCACTGTCCGTGCCACTGACTGAGACACTGCGGCGTTCCTGCCCTAAATTCCAAGGTCGGCAATTTTACGCGCGTCCTTTATCATGCGCTTAAAACCGCGAGGGGACTCGTCCCATGAGTGAGACCCAAAAGAAACACCGGCAATCGGCTGCGGGCCCCGAGGGGGCCACGCAACCGGCCGATCGTGGCGCCGAGACAACACCGAGGGATCCAATTTTAAACTATATCGTCGAGAATCCCGAGGCGTTCGCGGAAAATATCGCCAAGATGCTGGCCCACGCCAACGATGCGCTGACCGCGTATGTGGCGCCGCGCATGGAAGGCGAGGCCAAGGCCGAATACACTGACGAGATCAACGAGTGGATGCGCACCCTGTCGCGTGTCGGCCACTACTGGCTGGCCGATCCGGTGCGCTCCATCGAGGCGCAGGCGCGCCTGGCAAACGATTGGATGGAGCTTTACGCGCACGCCGTGCGCCGCCTTTCCGGCGAGCCGGCGCCGCCCGTGGTCGAGCCCGACCCGTCCGACAAGCGCTTCAAGGACGCCGACTGGACCACCATCCAGTTCTTCGATTTCCTGAAGCAGGCCTATCTCATCACCACCCGCTGGGCTGAAAAGCTGGTGGACGACACCGACGACCTCGACGAGCACACCAAGCAGAAGGCCGCGTTCTACGTCCGCCAGCTCTCGGCCGCGCTGTCGCCCTCCAACTTCGTGCTGACCAACCCGGAGTTGTTGCGCGAGACGGCCTCGCAATCGGGCGAAAACCTCGCCAAGGGCATGAAGATGCTGGCCGAGGATATGGCCCGAGGCCACGGCGATCTGCGCGTGCGCCAGACGGACCCGGAAAAGTTCGCCATCGGCAAGAACATGGCGCTGTCGCCGGGCAAGGTGATTGCCCAGAACGAAATCTGCCAGGTGATCCAATATGCCGCGCAGACGCCGGATGTGGCCAAGGAGCCGATCCTCATCATCCCGCCGTGGATCAACAAGTTCTACATCCTGGACCTCAACCCCGAAAAATCGCTGATCAAGTGGCTGTGCGATCACGGCCACACGGTGTTCGTCTGCTCCTGGGTCAATCCGGACGAGCGCCACCGCGACAAGGACTTCACGCACTATATGCGTGAGGGCGTGCTGTTCTCGGTCGACACGGCACTGAAGGCGGCCGACACGGATCGCGTGGACGTGGTGGGCTACTGCGTCGGCGGCACGCTGCTGGCGATGACGATCGCCTTCATGCACAGGAACGGCGACAACCGCATCAACACCGCGACCTTCCTCACCGCGCAGGTGGATTTCACCCACGCCGGCGATCTCAAGTTGTTCGTCGACAAGGACCAGCTCGCGGCGCTGGAGCGCAAGATGCAGGCGAAGGGCTACCTGGAGGGCGCCGCGATGGCGCAGGCCTTCAACATGCTGCGCGCCAACGACCTGGTCTGGCCCTACGTCGTCAACAACTACATCCGCGGCAAGGACCCCTTCCCCTTCGACCTCCTCTACTGGAACTCCGATTCCACGCGGATGCCGGCCGCGAACCACGCCTATTACCTGCGCAATTTCTATCTCGAGAACCGCTTCGCCAAGGGCGAGCTGGAGGTAGACGGTCTCAAGCTGTCGCCGCACGACATCATCGTGCCGGTGTTTAACGTGGCCACCAAGGAGGACCACATCGCGCCGGCCAAGAGCGTCTTCATGGGCAATAAGATGTTCGGCGGCGAGGCGCGCTTCGTGCTGACGGGCTCGGGCCATATCGCGGGCATCGTCAATCCGCCGGCGAAGAACAAATACCAGGTGTGGCTGGATGGCGACGACCGCGGCTCGCTGGAGGACTGGATCAAAAGCGCGCAGGAGGTCCCCGGCTCGTGGTGGCCGATCTGGCACAAATGGCTGGGCGAACACCGCTCGGGGGAGCGCGTTTCGGCACGCGAGCCCGGCGGATCGCATTTCAAACCTTTGGAAGACGCGCCTGGATCCTATGTTCGTCAGAGGTACTAGAGGGCCAGTCCCGAAAGAACGGAACGCACCATGACGACCAAACCCGGCGTCGAAATGATCGACCTCATCGGCAACACGCCGCTGATCCGCCTGCGCCGTGCCTCCGAGGAGACCGGTTGCGAGATCCTCGGCAAGGCCGAATTCCTCAACCCCGGCCAGTCGGTGAAAGACCGCGCGGCGCTCTTCATCATCCGCGATGCGGTGGCGCGGGGCGCGCTGGCGCCCGGCGGGACCATCGTGGAAGGCACGGCGGGCAACACCGGCATCGGCCTCTCGCTCGTGGGCAACGCGATGGGCTTCAAGAGCGTCATCGTCATCCCCGAGACGCAGAGCGCGGAAAAGAAAGAGGCGCTGCGCCTCGCCGGCGCGGAGCTGGTGGAGGTGCCGGCCGTCCCCTACCGCAACCCCAACAACTACGTGAAGCTGTCCGGCCGCCTCGCCGAGGAGCTCGCCAAAACCGCCGAGCACGGCGCGATCTGGGCCAACCAGTTCGACAACGTCGCCAACCGCCAGGCCCACATCGAAGGCACCGGGCCCGAGATCTGGCGCCAGACCGACGGCAAGGTGGACGGCTTCATCTGCGCCGTCGGCTCCGGCGGCACGCTCGGCGGTGTGTCGATGGCGCTCAAGGAGCGCGGCGACGTCAAGATCGGTATCGCCGACCCGATGGGCGCCGCGCTCTACGAGTACTACGCCCACGGCGAGCTGAAGTCGCAGGGCTCCTCCATCTCCGAGGGGATCGGCCAGGGCCGCATCACGGCCAACCTGGAAGGCGTGGCGGTGGACATGCCGTTCCAGATCCCCGACGAGGAGGGGGTGCCGATCGTCTACCAGCTGCTCCAGGAGGAAGGCCTGGTGCTGGGCCTGTCATCCGGCATCAACGTGGCCGGGGCGATCCGCATGGCCCGCGAGATGGGCCCGGGCCACACCATCGTCACCATTTTGTGCGACTATGGCCACCGCTACGCCTCCAAGCTCTTCAATCCCGAATTCATGCGTGCGAAGGGGTTGCCGGTGCCGCAGTGGCTGGAGCGAAAGAGCGCTATCAAGGTGCCCTACGAAGACGTGCCGGCGACGTAAGCGCGCCGGCGGCACGGCAGGTGCTTGCCCCTTGCTCGGCGGCTGACGCATAGTCGGCGGCCGGCCACGGGGTGACTGGCACCCGCCCCAACACGCGCCTCGGCGCAACACAAGACGAACCGCATTCGGGAGCGCATTCATGAATCAGATGACGATGGCAAAGTTCGGCGTCGGCGCGCGTGCGCTACGGTTGGAGGACAAGAAGTTCATCACCGGGCACGGCCAGTACACGGACGATGTGCAGCCGGAGGGCACGCTGACGGCCGTCTTCGTCCGCTCGCCGATCGCCGCCGGAACGTTCGTCATCAATGACGTGAGCGCGGCCAAAGAGGTGCCGGGCGTCGTCGCGATCTACACCAACGCCGACATCGCCGACCTGAAGCCGATGCCCTGCCGCGCCACCTTCCCGCAGGTGGACGGCTCGCCCACCCCCGTGCCGGTTCACCTCGCCCTCGCCGAGAACCGGGTGCACCACGTGGGCGATCCGGTGGCGATGATCATCGCGGAATCCGTCGAGGCCGCCAACGACGCCGCCGAACTCGTCGACATCGACTGGTCGAGCGAGGCCGCCGTCACCGGCACGGCCGAGGCGCTGGAGCCCGGCGCCCCGCTGGTGTGGCCGGAGTTCGGCACCAACCTCGCCTTCACCTATTCGCACGGCGACCCGGAGGCCACCGATTCGGCCATCGCCGGCGCCCACCGCACAGTGAGGCTCGACCTCGTCAACAACCGCGTCGTCGCCAACTACATGGAGACGCGCACCTGCATCGCCGAGTTCGTCGACGGTCGCTACAAGTTCACCGCCGGCACCCAGGGCGGGCACGGCATGATCGACGTCCTGGCCGAAATTCTCGGCTGCCCGGAGTCCGACATCCACGTCATCACGCCCGACGTGGGCGGCGGCTTCGGCACCAAGATCTTCGTCTACAACGAATATCCGCTGGTGATGAAGGCGTCGAAGGATCTCGGCCGGCCGGTCAAGTGGACCTGCGGGCGGACCGAGGCCTACCAATCCGACAGCCAGGGTCGTGACAACGTCACCACGCTGGAAGCGGCGGTGGACGCGGACGGCAAGATCAAGGCGCTGCGGGTGGAGTTGAAGGCGGCGATGGGCGGCTATCTCGCCCAGTTCGGGCCTTATATCCCCTACGGCGGCGCCACCATGTCCACCGGCCTCTACGACATCCCGTTGATGTACGCCGAGGTGAAGGGCGTCTACACCAACACCTTGCCCACCGATGCCTATCGCGGCGCCGGCCGGCCCGAGGCCGCCTACGCCATCGAGCGGATGATGGACGAAATCGCTCGCGTCACCGGCATCGACCGGATCGAGCTGCGCCGGCGCAACTTCATCAAGCCCGAGCAGTTCCCCTACACCACGCCGGGCGGCCACACCTACGACAACGGCGAGTTCGACGGCCACCTCACCCGCGCGCTCGAAGTCGCGGACTGGAACGGCTTCGCCGCCCGCGCCGAGGAGAGCAAGGCGAAGGGCCTTTATCGCGGCATCGGCCTTGCGACCTACATCGAGATCTGCGCCTTCCCCGGCTCGGAAAAGGCCGAGGTCCTGCTGGAGGAGGACGGCGGGCTGACCATCCTGATCGGCACCCAGTCCAACGGCCAGGGCCACGCCACCGCCTACGCGCAGATGGTGGCCGAAAAGCTGGGCGTCGACATCGAGACGGTGAAGATGATCCAGGGCGACACGGACATCGTGAAAACCGGCGGCGGCACGGGCGGCTCGCGCTCCATCCCGCTGGGCCTGCCCTCGGTGGGCGTTGCCTCCGAGGCGCTCGGCGAGAAGCTGAAGAAGCTTGCCAGCGACCATTTGGAAGCCTCCGCCGGCGACCTCGAGTTCGAGGGCGGCGCGGTGCGCGTGGTGGGCACCGACCGTTCGGTGAGCTTCAAGGAGCTGGCGCAGAAATCGCCCGGCCTGTCCGGCGAGGGCGAAGTGGACCACCCCAAGGCCACCTTCCCCAACGGCACCCACGTGTGCGAGCTGGAAGTGGACCCGTCGACCGGCGAGATCGCCATCCTGCGCTACGTGGTGGTGGACGATTTCGGCAAGACGGTGAACCCGATGCTGCTCGAGGGCCAGGTGCACGGCGGCATCGTCCAGGGTATCGGCCAGGCGCTGCTGGAGCGCACCGTCTACGACGAGGAAGGTCAGCTCATCTCCGCCTCGCTGCTCGACTATGCGGTGCCGCGGGCGGACAACGTACCTTCCTTCCACTTCGAGACGCGCAACGTGCCCTCGCTGAACAACCCGCTGGGCATCAAGGGCGCCGGCGAGGCGGGGACCATCGGCTCCTCCCCCTCGGTGATGAACGCGCTGTGCGATGCGCTGTGGCGCGGTGCGGGCATTACCCACATCGACATGCCGGCGACGCCGGACATCGTCTGGAACCTCCTCAACGCCTCCAGCCAGAAGGCGGCCTGAGGCCAAGCGGCGCGGCGCTCAAAGCACCGCCGCGCCGATCGCGCCCGAGGCGACGACCACCGCCCACGGTGGTGCGCTCCAATGGCGCAGCGCGATGAAGGCGGCGATGGCGAGCGCGAGCGCCGCCTCGCTGCCGATCCCGCGCAGGAAAACCGGATCGTAGAACGCGGCCGCGAGCAGGCCCACCACGGCCGCGTTGACACCGGCGAGGATGCGCCGCGCCCACCGTCGCCGCCGCAGGCTCTCCCAGAACGGCATGACGCCGAGCACCAGCAGCGCGCCGGGCAGAAAAATCGCGACGAGCGCCACCGCCGCCCCCGCGACGCCGCCGAAGGGCTGCGCCACGGCGCCGAGATAGGCCGCGAAGGTGAAGAGCGGCCCCGGCATCGCCTGCGCCGCGCCGTAGCCGGCGAGGAAGGCGCCCTGCCCGACCATGCCGCGCACCTCGCCCTCCAGCAGCGGCAGCACCACGTGGCCGCCGCCGAACACCAGCGCCCCGGCCCGGTAGAAGCCCGCGAACAGGTCGACGCCCGGCCCCAGCGCGGCCAGCACCGGCAAGCCGATCAAGAGCAGGAAGAAGAGCCCGAGGCACACGAACGCCACCGCGCTGCCCTTGCCTTTTTCGGGCGCGGCAGCTTCGTCGGTGGTATCCGCGTCGGTGAGGAAGAGGCCCGCGATGCCGCCCAGCACGATGACCGCGAGCTGCCCCGCCACGCGGTCCGGCGCGAGCAGGACGATGATGGTGGCGAGCGCCGCGATGCTTGCCCGCGTGCGCGTTGCGGCGAGCGAGGCGGCCATCCCGAGCAGCGCATTGGCGACGACGGCGACGGCGGCGGCCTTGAGCCCCAGAAGCCATGACGCGCCCTCGCCGGCGCCGCTTGCGCCGAGGAGAAGGCCGAACAGCGCCATCGCAATGGCGGAAGGGAGCGTGAAGGCGGTCCACGCCGCGGCCATGCCGAGATAGCCGGCGCGTTGGAGGCCGAGCGCCATGCCCACCTGGCTGGAGGCGGGGCCGGGCAGGAACTGGCAGAGGGCGACGAGGTCGGCGTAGGCGGCGTCGCTCAGCCAGCGCCGCCGCTCCACGAAGGCGGTGCGAAAGAAGCCGAGGTGCGCCACCGGCCCGCCGAAGGCGGTGAAGCCGAGCGGCAGGAAGGCGCCGAACACCTCCGCCGCCGTTCCGGGATGGCGCGCGCGCCCGGCCTTGCCGCTCAACGAATCCATCTCGCCTCCGAAGCGTTGTCGGCGGCGAGTTAGGACAGCCCCCGTGACAGGGGCGTGACGTTATTTCGGCGCGCGCTTGGCCAGAATACGCTGAAGCGTGCGGCGATGCATATTGAGCCGGCGCGCCGTCTCCGACACGTTGCGGTCGCACATTTCGTAGACGCGCTGGATGTGTTCCCAACGGACCCGGTCGGCCGACATCGGGTTTTCCGGCGGGGCGGGGCGATCGTCCGGCGCACGGGTCAAGGCCGCGAACACGTCGTCCGCGTCGGCCGGCTTGGCGAGATAGTCCACCGCGCCGATCTTCACCGCAGTCACCGCTGTGGCGATGTTGCCGTAGCCGGTGAGGATGATGGCCTTGGCGTCCGGCTTCTTCTTGCGCAGACGCTCCACCACTTCGAGGCCGTTGCCATCGCCGAGCCGCATGTCGACCACCGCGAACTCCGGCGGATTGCGGTCGACCTCGGCATTGGCCGCAGCGGCGCTGTCGGCAACTTCGGTCTCGAAACCGCGCTTCTCCATGGCCCGTGCCAGACGCGTGCTGAAAGCGGCATCATCGTCCACGATCAGCAGGCGCCCGCCAGCGACGGTCTGGAGCGGAGCCTCGGGTTCTGCAACGACACTCATTATCGCGCTCTCCTTTTATTTGGACGTAGAAATAGGGCTTCGGATGGCCGAACGCCCGTTGCCTGTCCAAGTTGTAATGTCTGATCGCCTAGGCAAGGGCCTCGGTGCGGTTTCCCTTGAGCGTGACGGGGGGCCGGACCAGCGCGCTGCGCGGGAAAATGATGTTGCTGATCGCACCCTCATCGGTCTCGAACG
>JAUIJH010000156.1 GCA_030431335.1 Alphaproteobacteria bacterium | reverse complement strand
CGGCACATCGGCCTTCGCACCCGAAGCGGGCACATCGGCGCGGGCACCCGAAGCCAACACATCGGCCGGAGCACCCGAAGCCGGCACATCGGCAGGAGTACCTGGCACATCGGCTGAAGCACCCGAAGCGCCCACATCGGCCGAAGCCGCAACATCGGCGGGAGTCGCCGAAGCACCCGAAGCCGCCCCATCGGCGCGAGCCGCCGGCGGCACCCCATCGGCAACGCCCGGCGGCACCGTCTGCGGCATGGGCCGGCCTTCGCGCGGCAGCGGCAACGGCGGCACGGCCGCCGCCCCCTCCGTCGCTCCATTGGCGGCGGCGCGGTCGAGCGAGACGATGCTGGCCGCGACTTGCCCGAGGGCCGGGGCGGCCTCGCCGGAAAACTTCCAGCCCTCCAGCACGCGGTCCGGGTCGCCCTGCGAGCCCACCACGAATTTCAGCCGGCGCTGGCGCGGCGGGCGGGGGCCGCTGCGGCGGCGCGCCGTGTCGGCGAGAAAGGCCTTGAAGGCGGCGAAGAACAGCGAGCGCAGCTCGTCGCGCTCCATCAGGAGCTGGTGGCGGGCCTCGCGCACCAGCACCATGCCGCCCCCCGGCGCCGCGCGCGCAAAACGGTCGATGGCGGCGGTCGACACCACCTTGTCGGCCGCGCTCGCCACGAACAGGGTCGGGATGGCGAGCGGCTTGCCGAGGCGGCGCCGCAGCCGTCCCATCGCCCCGAGCGAGGTGCGCATCCAGCCGTAGGTGGGCGGGCCGATGCGCAGGTCCGGGTTCTCCTCCAGCAGCGTCGCGATCCGCCCGTAGCGCACCGGATCGCTCGTCAGCTTGTTGACGGCGAAGCGGCCCGACGCCATCACCGGATCCGGCTTGCGCGCGGGTCGGCGCGCCAGCCCCACCAGGCACGCGCCCCATGCCACCAGGCGCAGCAGCCCGGCCGGCAGCGGCAGCTCGCGCACCTCCAGCATCGGCGCGAGCAGCACCATCCGGTCCACCTCGCGCGCCAGCTGCGGCTGGGCCATCAGCGCGGCGAGCCCGCCCATGGAGTGCGCCAGCACCGTGACCGGGCGCGGCAGCCCCACCTGGCCGGCGAAGCGCACCACGGCCGCGATATCGGCGCCATAGTCCTTAAAGGAGTCCACATGTCCGCCCGCGCGGCTCTTGCGGCTGGAGCCGCCCTGGCCGCGCAGGTCGAACGCCACCACCGCGAAGCCCAGGCGCCGCAGGTCGGCGATCGTCTCGCCGTAGCATTCGATGAATTCGCCCCGCCCGGTCACCACCACGACGGTGCCCGCGCCACCCGCGGCGGGGCGCTGCGCGGGGGCCTCCCAATAGGCCACGCGCAGCGTCGCGCCGGCGTGGAGCAGGCCAATGGTGCCGCCGAGATCGGTGGACCCCCAAGTCGCTCTTGCCACGCGTGCCCCACTCATAATTGCGGTCTTGAAACGGGTGAATCGCTACCCAAATCAATCCTGCGGCCGCCGGCTTCGGGGCCGTACATGAACCGAGATACTGGCCCATTTCAGGGCAGTATCCAATCCGTTGCTTCTCATGGAGGACGACCATGCGTCAATTCGATCTTACGCCCCTCTACCGTTCCACGGTTGGGTTCGACCGCCTGTTTTCGCTGCTTGACAGCCAGGTCGCCGGCAATCAGACGCCGACCTATCCCCCCTACAACATCGAGCGCACCGCCGATGACGAGTACCGCATCACCATGGCAGTGGCCGGCTTCAAGGACGAGGAGCTGACCGTCGAGGTGAAAGAGGGCACGCTCACCGTAACCGGCTCCAAGGACGAGGCCGAGACGGATGAAACCAACGTGCTGTATCGCGGGATCGCGTCGCGCGCGTTCGAGCGCCGCTTCCAGCTCGCCGATCACGTCGTCGTGACCGGGGCCGCGCTGGAGCATGGCCTCCTGCACGTCTCGCTCAAGCGCGAAGTGCCCGAGGCGATGAAGCCGCGCCAGATTCCCATCGGCGGCACCACCAAGGCGATCGATTCCCAGGCCGTCTGACACGCCCAGCGACACGGGTTGCCGGCCGGGTGGTGATTGCGTCCCCGGCATGCACCGCGGGCGCTTCGCAATGGCGAAGCGCCCAACGCTGCGGTTCGGGCGCTGCCGCTGACGGCGGCGCCCGAGCACCCGCGCTCCGCGCCGAACGAGGCGCGAGGGCGTCGATAGCGGGCGCGTCCGTCCCGCCCGTTGGGCGCAGGGTTTCCTTGCCCGCCGCAAGACGGTAGGAAATCGGCCCTTGAGCCGTCCCAACCGTCGAGAGTCTTTCCCCATGCGCGTCGTCGTCGCCATTCCGGCACGGTTTCAGTCCGTGCGGTATCCGGGCAAGCCGCTGGTCTCCCTCAGGGGCGCGACCGGGGTGAGCCGCACGCTGCTGCAGCGCACCTACGAGGCGGCGGCCGGCGCGCGCGGCGTCGAGCGCGTCATCGTCGCCACCGACGACGATCGCATCGCCGACCACGCCAAAGGCTTCGGCGCCGAGGTGATGATGACCTCGCCCGACTGCCGCAACGGCACCGAGCGCTGCGCCGAGGTGGTGACGCGCCTGGAGCGCGAGCCCGACATTCTCGTCAACGTCCAGGGCGACGCGCCGCTCACGCCGCCCGAGTTCGTCGAGGCGCTGGTCGCGGGCATGGCCGGCTGCGACGTCGCCACCCCGGTGCTGCGCTGCGACCTCGAAATCCTGCAGCGCTTCAAGGAGGACCGCCGCAACCGCCAGGTGGGCGGCACCCTGGCGGTGATGGACCGGCAGAACCGCGCGCTCTATTTCTCCAAGGAAATCATTCCCTACGCCGACGCCATCGAGACCGAGGCGGACGCGCGCACCGTTTTCCACCACGTCGGCCTCTACGCCTACACGGCCGCGGCGCTGGCGGGCTACCTCGCCTGGCCGCAGGGCGTGCTGGAACGGCGCGAGGGCCTCGAGCAGCTGCGCTTCCTGGAGAACGGCGCCTCCATCGCCTGCGTCGAGGTGGCGGCCAAGGGGCGCACCTTCTGGGAGCTCAACAACCCCGTCGACGTGGAGCGCATCGAGCGCGCCCTCGCCGCCGCCGGCATCGCCTGACCTCGGCGCCCGCCCGGCCCGCCCCACCTGAGTGGCCGCGCAGATCCGCCCGCAACTCCAGAGCGTTGGCAGACCCACCGCCATTGGCTGGGGCGGCGGCGCAGCCCGGTGCGCATCACCTGAGTGACTCCGCAGGTCCGCCCGCAACTCCAGAGCGTTGGCAGATCCACCGCCATTGGTTGGGCAGCGGCGGAGCCCGGTGCGCATCACCTGACGGACTCCGCAGATCCGCCCGCAATTCCAAAGCGGAGGGAGCGGACCCACCGGCACGGCTCGAGGCGTTGCGGCCACGAGCCGTTTTCATCTGAGCGGCGCTAAAAACCCCAACCGAATTGCTCGAACGACGGCGCGGCGCCCTGCATCCCCTGGCCGCAGTGCGGAACTCCCGGCGGCTGAGCAGCGGCGCAACCACCCCAAATCACCTGGGCCGTAGTGCGGACCCCGCCCACATCGCTTGTGCGCCCCATTATCGCCGCCATCGGCGGACGCAACCGCCCGACATCACCTGAGCGGCAGTGCAGGCCGCCTGCAACTTCAGAGCGGCGGCGCAGTTCCCCGGCATGACCCGAGCGGCATCGCCGCCACCCGCCATTTCTCTGGAGCGGCGCCGCAGACCCCACCCGAAATGCCGGAGCGGCGGCGCCGTTCGCGCCCACATCGTCTGAGCGAGCAGGCGCCGGCATTGGCCATGGGTGGCGGACCCCCCAGAATCACCCGAGCGACAATGCGAGCCGGCATTGCCCCAGCGCTGTCGGATCCCCTGCGGCAATCGCCGGGGCGGCGGTCAGCCGGTTAGCGCGCGCTCCAGCGCCGCCACGTCCGCGTCGCTGGTGCGGAAGCTCGCCACGAAGCGGCAAAGCATCCAGTCGGGCTCCGGCGGCGCGGCCGCGTGGGCGGAGCGCGTCTGCCAGGGCGCGAAGGTGATCTGCGCGCGCGTCAGCCGGTCCCGCGCGGCCGGCGACAGGAACGCGAACACCTCGTTCGCCTGCGGCGGCAGGAGCAGCGCCGCCGCCTCGCTGCGCGTCAACGCGTCGGCCACGGCCCGGCCCATCCGGTTGGCGTGGGTGGCGAGGCCGAGCGCATGGTTGTCCTCCAGCATCGCCACGAACTGCGCCGCCGCGAACCGGTTTTTCGAAAACAGCTGCGCCCCCTGCTTGTGGCGATAGGCGAAGTCCTCGCGCATCGCCGGGTCGAACAGGATCACCGCCTCCGCGCACCAGGCGCCGGCCTTGGTGAGGCCGAGCGACAAGACGTCGACCCCCGCGCGCCAGGTGAGGTCGGCCGGGCTCGCCCCGGTGTGGGCCAGCGCGTTGACGAAGCGCGCCCCGTCCATGTGCACCGCGCAGTGGCGCCGCCGCGCCAGCGCCGCGATCTCCGCCACGTCCGCCGTCGAGTAGCACTGCCCCAGCTCGTTGACGTTGGTGATCGACACCGCCACCGGCCGGCCGCGATGCACGTCCCGCTCGCCGAAGGATTTCAGCCGCGCCGCCAGCGCCTTGGGGCTGATGCGCCCGTTCGGCCCGTCGACCAGCTCGATCTGCATGCCGGGCGAGAACAGGAGCGGCGCGCCCGCCTCGTCATGGGCCAGGTGCGCGTCGGTGTGGGCGAGCACGATGCCGCCGGCCCGCGCGTAGGCGCCCAGCGCGAGGCTGTTGGCTGCGGTGCCGGTGCCCACGAAAAAGGCGGCCACGTCCTTCTCGAACTGGTCGCTCAAAATGTCGCGGGCGCGGCCGGTCCAGTGGTCGTTGCCGTAGGCGGGCGCAAGCTCCGCGTTGGCCTCGGCCAGCACCTCCATCACCCGGTTGGAGGCGCCGGCCCAGTTGTCGGACCCGAAGCTCAAAGGCGGCCTCGGCCGAGGAGGCGGTCGAGCGACAGCGGGCCGGGGCCCTTGAGCGCCAGGACGAGCATCGCGAAGGCCCAATAGAGCCGCTGGTCGGCGATGAGGGCGCCGGGGTCGCCGTCGAACCAGGCGCCGATGGTGCCCGGGTCCGCCCCGTGCTGCGTGATGTCGGTGTACGTCATCACGGCAATAAAGCCGATCATCCCGAGGGCGGCAAGGCGCGTGAAGAGCCCGGCCACGATCAGGAACGGCAGCACGAATTCGCCGTACGTTCCGGCGTGGACGACGATGTGCGCGAAGAGGCCGAGCTGGGAGGGATCGTAGCCGACCGCCTCCATCTGCTTGGGCAGGATCTGCGCGTAGGCGCCGGCCCTCAGCTCGAAGATGCCGGCGAACCCGTCGCCGATCTTGGTCAGCGCGCTGCGCCAGAAGAAGACCAGCAGCGTCGCCGCGAAGATGAAGCGCGCCAGCGTGCCGATGAGCCAGCCCTCGCACAGCCGATCGAGATGCCCGAAGGCGCCGGTGTAGAGACGGACGATTGCTGTCATGGGTTCGCTCGATTGGCTGGAGTGAGGGCTTCAGGCAAGGATGTGATCCGCGAACGCGCCCGCCGACAGGAGCAGCGCGAGGGTGGCGGGAAGGTCGAGGGTGGCATCCGCGGCTTGTCCCAGCGGCGCGCCGCCGATGAGCGCCGCCGCGAACCGGGCCGCGGGTGTGCCGAGCGGCGTGATCGCCACGTCGAGGGCCGGGCGCGTCACCAGCGCGGCCTCGGCCGGGCCGTCCGCGGCAGGCGCGCCTGGGGTGTTGTCCGCATAGGCGCCGAAACCGCCGGCCGGCAGCATCACCACGCGCGCGGCCGGATGCGCCACCAGCACCAGCCGCGCCACCTTGTCCGCCGGCACGGCCGCCAGCGCGGCGGGCACCAGCGGCGCGGCATCGGCGGCGTGGTAGGCTTCCAGCCGCGCGAACTCCAGCGCCGCCGCCTCCGGCACGAAGGGGTAGGGCGCCAGCCCCGGCAGCGTGGCGAGGTAGGCGGCAAAGCCCTCGCCGTAGCGCCACAGGATCGGCGAGGCGGGTTTTACCGCCTGCGCGTAGGCGACGGCCGCGGCGGCGAAATAGCGCTCGCCCATCAGCCGCGCCGTGGCGGGAAAGATCTCCGCCAGCGCATCGCGCAGCGACACGATGACGTTGTTGCGGTAGACGCGCAGCCGGTCCGCCGCCGGGCCGCCCGCCCCGTCGTGCACGCCGGGCGCGGCCTCGCCGTCCAGCGCCGCGACGAAGGCAGCCTCGTGCAAGGTGTCGCCGCTAGCCTCGTGGGGTGCTTTGCGAGGGGTTGCGTCGGCGGCCTTTTGTGGGGCCTCGCGCGATGATGGGGGTGCGTCAGGCATCGCCGGCCAGGGCCTCGCCCATGGTCCGGTCCGCGCGCGCCGCCTCCGCGGCCAGGGTGGCGAAATCGGGCACCGCGTTGTCCCACTCTATCAGCGTCGGCACCGGCCGGCCGATGCGGGCCACCACGTCGGCGTAGAGCGCCCACACCGGCGGCGCCACTTCCCGGTCGTGCGCGTCGATGAGGAGCGGCCCGCCGTGCCGCTCGCCGGACGCGCCGTGCAAATCGCCATTTGGCGCGCCGTACCCCTGACCGATCGGCCCGCCGCCCGCCTCGCCATTGTGCCGTTGGCGAAATGCTGCGCCGCCAGCCTCGCCATTCGGCGCGCCGTACCCCCGGCCAATCGGCGCACTGCCCATCTCGCCATTCGGCGCGCCGTACCCCCGGCCACCCGGCACGCTACCCGTCTCGCCATTTGGCACGCCGTACCCCTGGCCAATCCGCTCGCCGCCAGCCTCGCCATCGGCCGCGCCGCCCCGGCCAACCCGCCCGCCCCCGGCCTCGCCGGCACCGCGCCCCAAACCATCCGGCCCGCCGTGCCCCGAACCCGCCGGCGCCCCCTCGCCATCCACCGCATGGCCCGCGAGGTGGATCTCGCCCACCGCCTCCAGCGGAAACGCCGCCACGTATTCGCCCGCCGAAAAGCCCAGATTGGACGCCGACACGAACACGTTGTTCACGTCGAGGATCAGCCCGCACCCCGTCGCCGCCACCACGCGGCGGATAAACTCGATCTCGTCCATGGTGGAGGCGTCGAAGGCGAGGTAGCTCGACGGGTTCTCCAACAGCATCGGGCGCCCCAGCGCCTCCTGCACCTCGTCGATATGGGCGACCACGCGCGCCAGCGTCGCCGCGTTATAGGGCAGCGGCAGCAGGTCGTTGAAATAGGCGCCCGCGTGGGTCGACCAAGCGAGGTGCTCCGACACGAGGCCCGGCTCGTAGCGGCGCGCCACCTCGGCGAGGCGGGCAAGGTGCGCGCGGTCGAGCGGCCCCTCCGCCCCGATCGACAGGCCCACCCCATGCAGCGAGACCGGCAGCAGATCGCGCACCCTCGCCAGCATGTGGTGGGGCGGTCCGCCGGCGCTCATGAAGTTCTCGGCGTGGATCTCCACGAACCCCACCCGCTCCGGCGCCGCCAGGATCGCCTCGGTGTGGGGCAGCTTGAAGCCGATGCCTGCGCGCGCCGGCACGGCGGCTTGCCTTGCAAACGCGCTCATCGCGGCCTAGCTCGCTCGCCTCCGCGCCCCCGCCGCCCTCAGGCCGACGGCAGGTCGCGGTCGAGCGCGGTCAGCGAGCCCTGGCGCGCCTCGCCCGAAGCGGTCGGCGGCAGCTTGAACTTCGCCTCCGTCGCCTTGGACGAATATTCCGTGCAGGTCCCCGCCGGCACCAGCGTCCACGCGTTGCCCTGGTAGTCCACGGTGGAGGTGCCGGCGCACACGGTGCCGGGGCCGGCGGCGCAATCGTTCTTGCCAGCTTCAGAGATCCCGTAGCACTTTTCGTTGGCGGCGAGGGCGGGCGTGCCGGCCAGCGACACGGCGGCGGCCACGGCGCCCGCGAGAGTCATCGACCAAGAATTGTTCATTGCCCGTCTCCTGATAGTGGGGGAATCCAACGCTAGATTGCAAATAGCGCCCGGGGCTTGCGGCGTACAATAAATTGTCCGTGTCGATTCGTCATCGCGAGTGAGGGCGCGCGACAGAGGCCGGCGTGTCTGCTACTCGGCGGCAACAAAACAGGGAGGGCTTTGCCGATGCGTTTCGTGTCCATCGAGGGGACCGCGATCAACACGGCCTACCGCGCACCGTCCGAGGGCGCGCCCACGCTCGTCTTCGCCAATTCGCTCGGCACCGATTTCCGGATCTGGCAATCCGTCGTGGAGAGCCTGCCGCCGGCGATCGGCGTCCTCCTCTACGACAAGCGCGGCCACGGCCTGTCCGAGCTCGGCCCCGACGCGGCGAGCCTGAAGCGCCATGTGGACGATCTCGCCGGCGTCGTCGCCGAGGCCGGGATCGGCGCCCATGTGGTGTGCGGGCTGTCGGTCGGCGGGGTGATCGCGCAGGGCTACGGGCACCGCCGCCCGCCCGGCCTCGCGGGCCTCGTCCTGTCCAACACCGCCGCCCGCGTGGGCTCGGCGCAAAGCTGGGCCTCGCGCATCGCCACCGTGCGCGAGGGCGGGCTCGACGCCCTCGCCGATGGGGTGATGGAGCTATGGTTCTCGCCCGATTTCCACGCCCGCAAGCCCGCGACGCTGACCGGGATGCGGACCATGCTCGCGCGCCAGGATCCGGCCGGCTACATCGCCATCTGCGAGATGCTGGGCGGCATCGACCTCACCGCCGCCGCGGCCGACATCGCCGTGCCCACGCTGTGCATCGCCGGCTCCGACGACAAGCCGACGCCGCCGGACCAGGTCGAGGCGACGGCCGCGCTGATCCCCGGCGCAACCTTCACCACGATCGAGGGCGTGCGCCACATCCCCTGCGTGGAGGTGCCGCAGACCTATACCGAACGGCTGGTGTCGTTCCTGCGGGCCAACGGCCTGTTCGGCGCCTGAAGCGGCCCAGCGACACGGGCTCCAAACGAAAATGTCGGCGGGTGACCAGCACACCGCCGACAGAACGAGTCCTTGAAATAAATGAGATGAACTATCGAGCTACCGTGCCAAGGCAAACTTTCTTGTCGATGAAGTAATTTTCATCGTGATATTTGTCGTAGACCGCCACTTTCTTGTAGGCGCACCACACACCTCGATCGAATTGTCCATCTCGTACATTGTCGGTCTGCGCATGGCGGATGACCGGGTAAAGCTCCGGGCTCCGTGTCTCCTTCTTTTGCGCTTGCGATGGCGTGCTGGTGTCAGGCAACTCGGTGCGAGCTTCGAGCGGGCCGGTCATGCCCCCCGATGCGCCGAATATGATTAAGCCTGCCAACAGGATGCCGAGCGTCATCGCCCCGTTACGAGATGCCATTTCTCCTTCTCCGCTATGTTGATGAGGCGCAAATAAAACGAGTGCGTCGGCGCCTCGACGACATGCGGAAGATGGCCCCGACGCTTCGCCAGAGATGTGATTGCGGTCACGCTGAACCACAATTTAACCGATAATATTTTGTGATCCGATTCATGACCCGAATTGATGGCGGCGCGCGGCCTTCGCGGGCGGGGTAGGGCGCGGGCGTTCCGTGCGTGCTAAGAGGCTAGCGATGTCGCTCTTCAACCGATTCTTCGCCCGTCGCCCCTCCGGCGGCACTCGCGTCCTGTCCGGGCCCGGGGGGCCGCTCACCCTCGTCGGCCGCGAGGGGGACCGCTATTTCGAGCGCGCCAGCCTCAAGGGGCGCTCCGAGGCCATCTTCTCCGCGCTGCTGGCCCGCGGCGTGCGCGGGGAGGGCGCCGCGCTCGACATCGGCGCCAATGTCGGCCTGACGACGGTGCTCCTGGCCCGCTGCGGCGAGGGGCCGGTCTATGCCTTCGAGCCCCACCCGCCCACCTTCGGCTACTTGCAGAAGACCATCGCGGCCAACGGGCTCGCCAACGTCAGCGCGGTCAATCTCGCGCTGGGGCGGGAGGCGGGGACGCTGCCCTTCTTCGTCGACACCGATTCCAGCGCCAGCCACGTGGTCTCGCCCGACGCGGGCGGGCGGGAGGGGGCGATCGAGGTGCCGATCTCTACCGTCGACGCCTTCGCCGCCACGCTCGACCGCCCGGTGAGCTTCATCAAGATCGACGCCGAGGGGGCCGAGCCGGGCATCCTCGCCGGCGCCGCCGCGACGCTGGCGCGCGACAAGCCCAATGTGTTCGTGGAGTTCAACCTGTTCACGCTGATGGCGCTGAGCAACGTCAACCCGCGCCAGATGCTGACGGACCTGCGCGCCACCTTCCCCTACGTCTACCGCTTCTCGCAGGGGGGGCACTGGCCCATCGCCAGCGATACCGACATCGTCGACTACCTGCACGAGATGTTGACGACCCATGAGATCAACACGGACCTCTATTGCAGCTTTTCCCCGCTGTGAGGGCCGCCCAAAGACAAAGGGCGGGCCGCTGACGGACCCGCCCTTCCAGGATCGTTACGCATCGTCGGGCCGCGGTCCTAGTAGCGCGGGCACACGAGGCGCGTCTTGATGAAGAAGGCGTCGTAGAAGGGGTCGTACACCCGGATGCGCTTGTGGAAGCAGGCCGGGCGGATCCAGTGGCGGTCCCGGAAGCCGTGACGGCGGTCGCGGTGGCCGCCGCGATGGCCGCGGTGACGGTCGCCCCGGTGGCCGCCGCGATGGCGACGGTCGCCGTCGCGCTCGCTCACCGTCTCGATGCCGCTCGCCACGGCCGGGCTCGTGTTGGGACCGACCGCTGCGAACGGTGCGGCCTGCGCCCCGCCGATTGCACCCAGGCCGATCATGGCGGCCATGGCAAGGCCGGCGATCTTCTTTGTCTTGATCATTGTCTGTCTCCGGTTTTGTTGCTGTCGGCTCCTCCCGACGAATTGGAAATGGCACCCGGCCCGCCGATCCAAGGTGACGGAAATCACGAAGTTGCCACCTGCAAGTCCTTCATCCATCGGCCAAATTCCGAAATCGATGGTTTCGGATCGGTCGAACTTCTTGTTCTTGCGGGCCGAATCGGGCTGTGCCGAAAGGTGTCGCGGGGCCTTTCTCGCGGGGGGCGCGCGACCTATTAAGGAGGGTGGCTAGGCGGCCTCGCGAAGGGGCCGCAGGGCCGTCCGGGCGCCGTCGTCGTGGCGCCCGTGGCGGTGCCGCCGGACGGGTCGCCCCGCGGCCCTGCGCGATCTGTCGGAAAGGGATCCCTTGTGAACGAGGGCCGTGTGAGCGAGGGCCGTGTGAACGAGGGCCGAATCAAAGTCCCCGATCCGGACCAGTTGGGGCCGGAGCCGTTCGAGCGCGCCTTCCGCCGCTTCGAGAGCGTCGTGGAGCCCTTCTCGCCCTACGGCGACACGCGCCCGCCGGCGGACCTCGTCGGCTTCATGCGCTGGTCGCTGCGGGACGTGCACGCCCCCGTCTTCTGGTACGCGCTGCTGTCGGTCTTCACCGGGGCGGCGGAGGCGGCCACCTTCTATCTCATCGGCGGGCTGGTCGACCGGGCGGTGATCGCCGGGCCCGGCAACGTGTTCGCCAGCGAGTGGCCGTGGCTGCTGGCGCTGGTGTTCGCCGTCGCCTTCGCCAAGCCGCTGACGCAGATCGTCCAGAGCGCGCTCCTGTCGCTCGCCATCGGCCCGGGCCTGATGTCGATGACCATCTGGCGCCTGCACCGGCACACCCTCGGCCAGGCGATGCGCTATTTCGAGGAGGATTTCACCGGCCGCATCGCCCAGAAGCAGCTCCAGACCAGCAACGCCCTCACCAGCGTCACCGTCGACACCTTGTCCACCTTCGGCATGCTCGCGGCCTATCTCGTCACCATCGGCGCGCTGCTGGGCAGTGCCGAGCCCTGGCTCGGCGCCATCGTGTTGTTGTGGTCGCTCGCCTTCGCCGCGTCGCTGTGGTGGTGCGTGCCGCGCGTGCGCGCCCGTGCCGCCGCCCGCGCCGCGGCCCGCGCCGGCGTCACCGGCCAGCTCGTCGACAGCCTCAGCCACATGAAGACGGTGAAGCTGTTCGCCCATGCCCGCCGCGAGGAAGACGCCGCGCGCGAATCCATCGACCGCTTCCGCCGCGCCGGCATCGCCTTCGGCAGCGCCATGATGACGATGCGCGTGCTCCTCGCCATCATCAACACCACCGTCACGCTGGTGATGCTGTTCGGCGCGCTCTATTTCTGGTCGCGCGGGGAGGCGACCATCGGCGTCCTCGCCATGGCCGCGATGATGACGCTGCGCCTCACCGCCATGAGCAACTGGATGGCCCAGTCCGCGCTCAGCATCTTCGGCGAGCTCGGCACCATCGAGGACGGCGCCAACACCTTGTCGCCCGCGCACGAGATCGTCGACGTCGCCGGCGCGCGCGAGCTCGCCGCCGTGGAGGGGCGCATCCGCTTCGACAACGTCACCTTCCGCTACGGCCGTCCCACCGGGGGCGTCGCGGGGCTCGATTTCGAGATCGCGCCCGGCGAGAAGGTGGGCCTCGTCGGCCGCTCCGGGGCGGGCAAGTCGACGGCGGTGGCGCTGCTCCTGCGCCTCTACGACGTCCAGTCGGGCCGCATCTGCATCGACGGGCACGACATCGCCACCCTGACCCAGGACAGCCTGCGCCGCGCCATCGCCACCGTCACCCAGGAGACGGCCATCTTCAACCGCTCCGCCCTCGACAACATCCGCTACGGCAACCCCAACGCGACGATCGAGGAGGTGCGCGAGGCGGCCCGCCGCGCCCGCGCCGACCACTTCATCGCCGGCATCGCCGACGGCCGGGGGCGCACCGGCTACGACGCGCACCTGTCCGGCGGCCAGCGCCAGCGCATCGCGCTCGCCCGCGCCATCTTGAAGGACGCGCCGATCCTGGTGCTCGACGAGGCGACGTCGGCGCTCGATTCGGAAGTCGAGGGCGAGATCCAGGCGGCGCTGACGGAGGTGATGGGCGGCAAGACCGTGCTCGCCATCGCCCATCGCCTGTCCACCATCGCGGCCATGGACCGCATCATCGTGCTGGACGAGGGCCGCGTCATCGAGGAGGGGCCGCACGCGGCGCTCCTCGCGCGCGGCGACGTCTATGCGGGGCTGTGGTCGCGCCAGTCCGGCGGCTTCCTGCAGGCGGCCGAGTAGGTCACAGCGGCAGCAGCTCGAAGCCGCCGAAGATCATGCGCTTGCCGTCGAACGGCATCGTCATTGCCTGCATGCGCGGGTCTTCGGCCATCTTCGCGTGGCCGGCGTCGCGCACCGCCTTCGACGGCCAGACGATCCACGAGAACACCACCGTCTCGCCCTCCTCGCGCAGGACGGCGGTGTGCATGGAGTTCACCTTGCCCTCCGGCACGTCGTCGCCCCAGCATTCCACCAGCTCCAGCGCGCCCAACTCGCGAAAGATCCCATTGGCAATCCGAGCGAAGGCCACATACTCGTCCTTCTTGTCGGTGGGCACGGCGGCGAGAAATCCATCAATGTAGCTCATGCGGGCAGTTCCTCTCCGTTGAAGGCGCGCTTAAGGGCGCCGATATCGATCTTGGTCATGGTCATCATCGCCCTCTGGGCGCGCTGGGCGGCGGCCTTGTCGTCCGCCATCATCATCGCGGGCAGCTCGTGGGGCACGAGCTGCCAGGAGAAGCCGAAGCGGTCGGTGATCCAGCCGCACGGGCCTTCCTTGCCGCCCTCGCCGATTTTAGCCCACAGCGCGTCGAGCTCGGCCTGGCCGGCGGTCAGCACCGAGATCG
>JAUIJH010000155.1 GCA_030431335.1 Alphaproteobacteria bacterium | reverse complement strand
GCTGGAAGGCACGACGATCTGCGCCAAGAACCTGCCCAATGCGCTTGCCGTGATCGCGATCGCCGAGAAGGGCAGCCTGTTGTTCGCGCCCGACGTCTACATGGACAAGATCGCCATCGGACCCGGCTATCCGGCCGGCGTGGTCGAACTCGACGCGCCCGCCGTCGAGAACATCGAGAACCTGGCCAAGGCCAAGGGCGTTCCCGTCGGCGAGGTCACCGCCTGCATCCTCGACCGGCCGCGCCATGCCGAGCTCATCAAGACCGTCCGCCAGACCGGCGCCGCCATCCGCCTGATCGGCGACGGCGACATCGCCGGCGTCATCCACACCACCGATCCGGTGGAGACGGGCATCGACATCTATATCGGCTCGGGCGGCGCGCCGGAGGGCGTCCTCGCCTCGGCGGCGCTGCGCTGCACGGGCGGACAGATGCAGGGCCGGCTCATCCTCAGGACGGACGAGCACAAGGCGCGCGCCGAGCGCATGGGCATCACCGACTTCGAGAAGATCTACACCCACGAGGAAATGGCCAAGGGCGACGTCTACTTATCGGCCACCGGCGTCACCGACGGCAATCTTCTGCAGGGCGTGCGCTTCTATCCCGGCTACATCACCACCGAGACCATCGTGATGCGCTCCTCCACCGGCACGGTGCGCACCATCAAGGCCAAGCACGTCGACTACAGCAAGTTCATCCTCGACTGATCGGGCGATGAGGCGGAAGCGCCATGACGCTCGCGGCCGATGAGATGGCTGCGGCGCATCGTGGCGGTTCTTCCGTCGTGGCGGCGCCGCTTTGCCGCCGATGACCGGCAATGAGCGGCTGGCGGCGCGGCTTCGATCGGCTGGCGTCGCGGTGGAGCGCGCTGCGCCGTTTGCGCACACGCTCCGCTTTTCCCTTCCCCGTCCTCCACAGGTGGCTGAATAGCGGGAAGATTAAGAGATTGCTAACCGGACGCGACTCGGATGGGCCCATAAGGAACCGTCTCAAGCCGAGGGAGCGAGTGATCGAGCGTTCGGAAGATCATGTGCTGGGCGTCGCCGCGTCCGTCACCGGGCGAGCCTGGCGACGCCGGCTCGCGCCAGACGAGGAGCGCACCGCGTTGGCGCTCGCGCAGCGGCACGGGTTGCCGGAGGTGGCGGCGCGCGTGCTCGCCGGACGCGGCGTCGGCCTCGACAATGCCGAGATCGAGCTGGCGCCGACGATCCGCGTGCTCTTGCCCGACCCCTCCACGCTCACCGATTGCGACAACCTCGTCGCCCGCCTCGCCGATGCCATCGAGGGCAAGGCGAGGATCGCCCTCTTCGCCGACTACGACGTGGACGGCGCGACTTCGGCCGCGGTTGTCGCCCGCACGCTCGCCGCCTATGGCGCCACGCCCCGCGTGATGATCCCGGACCGGGTGAGCGACGGGTACGGCCCCTCGGTCCCCTTGATGGAAACGCTCGCGGCGGAGGGGACCGAGCTCGTCGTCTGCCTCGATTGCGGTTCTGGGGCGGTGGAGCCCGTCGCGGCGGCGAAGGCGGCCGGCATGGGCGTTCTCGTTATCGATCATCACCCGGTGAACGCGCTCGCGCCCGCCGATGCCATCGTCAATCCCAACCGGGCGGACGACCTGTCCGGGCTCGGCGCGCTGGCGGCGGTCGGCGTCTCGTTCGTGGTGATGGTGGGGCTCGCCCGCGAAATGCGCCGGCGCGGGTGCGCGGGCGGACCCGACCTGATGGCGCTGCTGGATTGCGTGGCGCTCGGCACGGTCGCCGACGTGGTGCCGCTGACGGCGCTCAATCGCGCCTTCGTGCGCGGCGGGCTGGTGGCGTTCCGCCGGCGCGGCAATCGCGGCCTGGCCGCGCTGGTGGCGGCTGCGCGCATCGGCGGGCCGGTGGATTCGGGCCACCTCGGCTACGTCCTCGGGCCCCGTATCAACGCCGGCGGGCGCATCGGCCAGTCCGACCTCGGGGCGAAGCTCCTGATGTGCGACGACGACGCGGAGGCCGAGCGCATCGCCGGCACGCTCGACCGGCTCAACCAGGATCGCCGTGCCATCGAGGCGGCGGCGGTGGAGCAGGCGGTCGCGCTGGCCGACGAGAGCCAGCCCGTCGTGGTGGTGTCGGGCGACTGGCATCCGGGCGTCGTCGGCCTGGTGGCGGCCCGGCTCAAGGAGCGCACACGGCGGCCGTCCGTGGCCATCGCCCTCGGCGAGGAGACCGGCACCGGCTCGGGGCGCTCGATCAAGGGCGTCGATCTCGGCGCGGCGGTGCGGGCGGCCGTGGAAGCGGGCCTGCTGGTGAAGGGGGGCGGCCATCCGATGGCCGCCGGCCTCACGGTCGAGCCAGCCAAGATCCCGGCGCTCACCGCCTTTCTCGCCGAACGCCTCGCTACCGAGGTGGCGGCGGCGCGGGCTTCCGACTGCCTCGACGTGGACGCGCTGGTGGGCCTCGGCTCGCTCGACGAGACGCTTGCCCGCACGCTGGCCGAGCACGGGCCGTGGGGTGCGGGGCGGGCCCGGCCGGTGTTCGCGCTGGAGGCGGTGGTGCTGGACGATGTGATGCCCGTCGGCGCCGGCGACTCGTTGCGCCTGTCGCTGCGCGCGCTCGGCGGTGCCCGCGCCACGGCGATGGCGTTCCGCGCCGGCGGCCCCCTCGGCCAGCGTCTGCGGGCCGCGCGCGGAGAGATGCTGCACCTGGCGGTGGAGCTGTCGCACAGCGTTTTTCGCGGCGAGCCGCGGGCCGAAATCGTGGTGGTCGACGCCGCGGACGTGAAAGGCGCGATGCGCCGCGCTGCCTGACCCCCGGTGGGAAGGGAACAAAATCTTAAGGGCGTCGTTGATTTGGCATACCGCTCAGCGCTCTTGCTAAGCGGCGGGGGCAAGGGTTCCCCATAGCGATGTCACAGGAGTATTGAAATGACTAAGCGTCTCACCGCGCTGATGTCGGCATCTGCCCTGACTATGTCTGTGTTTGCTATCCAGCCGGCACTGGCCGATTTTACCATGCACTTCGGCTCCGACAACAATAGCAGCGCGCCGCAATACCGCGCGCAGAAGCAGCAGGACGTGCGCGACGCGCGCCAGGAAGGCCGCGCCGAGATCCGCGACGCCCGCCAGGACGGCCGCCAGGAGATCTGGGAAGCGCGCCAAAACCCCTACAACAGTCCGGCCGAGCGCCGCCAGGAAGTGCGCGAAGCCAAGCGCGACATGCGCCAGGACGTCCGCGAGGAGAAGCAGGAGCGCCGCCAGGATGTACGCGCCGCCCGCAACCCCCGCTGGCCCAACGGGCGCGACGACACGGGGATCGTCATCGAGTTCAACTGATTGCCACCTCAGGCACCTTGAAGCCGCCCACTCGGGCGGCTTTCTTTTTTCTGCACGGCTTACCCGTTTGTCTTATTTTTTCCCGTCCACGCGCCGTCTTTGCTCGATGGCGGTTAAGCTTCCGCCAAAAGAACTTGTGGCGGGAGACGAGGATGGCCTTGGAAATCAAGCTGCTCGACTATGGCGATATCGAGCTGGAATCGAGCTTCTTGGTGCTGGGACGCGACTGCGGGCGCACCCGGCGCGTGCCCGTCTACGGCTTCCTGATCACGGGCGGTCGCTACCCGGTCGTCGTCGACACCGGCTACCGCGACAATGCGATCATGGAAACGCTGGGGATGCGCGGGCTGCAGTTCCACGAGAACATGATCGAGAACCAGCTCGCCCGCCATGGCCTCAAGGTGGGCGATATCCGCTACGTCTGCCACACCCACCTTCACATCGACCACGCCGGCAAGGACGACCACTTTCCGATGAACACCACCGTGGTGCTCAACCGGCGCGAGCTGGAGCACTCCGTCTCCGGCCTGATGTTCCCGCAATACCCCAAGCCAGACATCCAGCACCTGATCGAGCGGCTGCACACGCCGGGCGCGCTGCGCCTGGAGGATACCGAGCTCACGGGCGAGATCGAGCTCATCCCCGGCGTCACGCTCGACTGGGCCGGCGCGCACACGGAGGGCTCCATGAACGTCCACGTGGAGACGGCGGAGGGCCGCGCCACCATCTGCGGCGACGTGATCTACGATTTCAACGACCAGGTGGTGAAGCCGCTCAACGAGGTGAACGACCACGAGCCGCGCGTGACGGGCAACCATTCGGTCTCCAAGCGGGAGGAGAAGGCGGCGATCAAGAAGCTGCTCAACTCGTCGAAATTCCTGCTGCCGATCCACGACAAGCCGGCCAAGATCGAGGCCGGCCAGGTGGTGGGCCGACTCGACCTGCAGGTGCCCGGACCGATCTCCCAGTCGGTGCCGCGGCGCGACTGGTTCCCGGCTTAGGAGGCCGCCGAAATGGCCAACGAGGCAGTGCGCCCGGCCTTCCGCCAGCTGATCGACGAGCACGCGCCGGTGCGCCAGCTCGGCTCGGGCTTCACCTTCACCGAGGGACCCATCTGGCACCCGCGGGATCACTATCTCCTGTTCTCCGACATGCCCGGCGATGTGCGGCGCCGCTGGGACCGGGCCGGCGTGCGCGAGGTGCTCAAGGGCACCCACATGGCCAACGGGATGACCTATGACGAGGCGCTCAACCTCGTCATCTGCGAGCACGCCACCTCCTCGCTGACGCGCCTGAAGCCCAACGGCACGCGCGAGGTGATCGCCTCCCACTTCGAGGGCCGCGAGCTCAACTCGCCCAACGACGTCTGCATCCGCTCCGACGGGTCGATCTATTTCAGCGATCCCTGGTACGGCCGCATGCCGGTATTCGGGGTGGAGCGGCCGCGCGAACTGGGGTTTCAGGGCGTTTACCGGGTGCGGCCGGGCGCGGTGGGGGTCGAGCCCCAGCTCCTCGTCGACCGCTATCTCTTCACGATGCCCAACGGGCTCTGCTTCTCGCCCGACGAGCGGCTCCTCTACGTCAACGACACCGAGCAGGCCAACATCCGCGTCTTCAACGTCGCGGGCGACGGCTCGCTGTCGGGTGGGCGCATCTTCGCCTCCGGCATCAAGGACACGCTGAAGCCCGGCGTGCCGGACGGCATGAAGTGCGACCAGTTCGGCAATGTCTGGGTGACGGCGCCGGGCGGGCTCTGGATCTACGCGCCGGACGGTGCGCTGATCGGCAAGGTGCCGATCCCCGAGCTTGCCGCCAACCTGCACTGGGGCGGAGCGGACTGGCGCACGCTGTTCGTCTGCGCCTCCACCTCGCTCTATGCCGTGGAGACCAAAGTGGGACCTCGCAACGAACCGTTCATGCGCGCCTCGGCCGGCGCCAATAGCCGCTCGGCCCGCCCCGCCGAGCCCGCCGGCTCCGGCGATCTGCGGCTCGATCCCGGCCGCTGCGCCCTCATCATCCAGGATATGCAGAACGATGTGGTGATGGACGGCGGCGCCTTCGCCGATTCGGGCGCGCCGCAGCACTGCCGCGAGCAGAACGCCATCGCGCACGCGGCCGAGCTCGCCGCGCGCTGCCGCGAACTCGGCATCCCGGTGATTCACGTCTGGTTCGTGGTCCAGCCCGGCGCGCCGGGGGTGACGCTCAACGCCCCGCTCTTCGAGGGGCTGGTGGCGACCAATGCGATGGTGGAGGGATCTTGGGGCGTTGCTCCGGTGGCGGGGTTGGAGCCGCAGCCCGGCGACCACATCGTCCGCAAGATGCGCATGAGCGCCTGGGAGGGAACGAGCCTGGAGACGATCCTCAAGGCGGAAGGGCGCGACACCATCATCGAGACCGGCGCCTGGACCAACATGTCGATCGAGCACACGGCGCGCACCGGCGCCGACAAGGGCTACCTCATGATCATCCCCGAGGACGCCTGCTCGACCATGAACGCCGACTGGCACCGCGCCAGCGTCGACTATGCGATGCAGAACGTCGCCGCCGTCACCACCACCGCACAAGTGCTGGCTGCCTTGCGCTGACGCCGATTGAAGCGATGCGGCGCGTCCGACATCCTGGGCGCGGCGCGGATCGGCCGCGCGGAGAACGATGCGATGCAGCCCTGGCCCCCGATCGTCACACTGGAAGGCCGCGCGGTCTCGTTGGTGCCGCTCGATCCCGCGCATCACCATGCGCTCGTCGCCGCGGCAGAGGACGGCGAACTGTGGCGTCTCTGGTATACGTCCGTCCCCTCGCCGGATGGCATGGCGCTTGAGATCGAGCGCCGGCTGGGGCTGCGCGCAAGCGGCTTGATGCTGCCGTTCACGGTGCTGGACGCCGCCGGCGCCGTCGTCGGCATGACCACCTACATGAACATCGACGCGGCCAACCGGCGGGTGGAAATCGGCTCCACCTGGTACGCGAAACGCGTGCAGCGGACCGCGCTCAACACCGAGGCGAAGCTTCTCCTGCTCGGCCACGCGTTCGAGGCGCTGGGTTGCATCGCGGTCGAGTTCCGCACCCACCGGCTGAACACCCAGAGCCGGCGTGCCATCGAGCGGCTCGGCGCGCAGCTCGACGGCATCCTGCGCAGCCACACCATGATGCCCAACGGCACGGTGCGCGACACGGCGGTCTATTCCATCATCCCGTGCGAGTGGCCGGCCGTGAAGGCCAACCTCGAATTTCAGCTCGCCGCGCCGCGCTGACGCGGTTCATCGCCCGACCGATCGGGCGTCTCGGACCTCAGTAGAGCGCGGTGAGGCCCAGCTTTTCCGCCTCGGCATAGTTTTCCTCCGGCGTGATGTCGGAGTGGGTGTGCACGATCATGGCTCGGTTGATGTCGACGACGGCGCTGGCGTCGCCCCACGCCTCCGGCTCCCACAGGTGCGAGCGGATGATCGCCTTGGGGCAGTGGAAGAAGGCGGCATCCACGTAGACCACGGCGGCGAGCGCCGGGACCTTGCCGCCGACCGCCATCTGCTCGCGCAGCGAAAGGTCGGCGACGATGCGCGCTTCGCCGCGCACGCGCAGCACCTCGCCCTTGCCCGGGATCATGAACATCAGCCCGATGCGCGGGTCCGCCAGCAGGTTGTGGAAGCTGTCCACGCGGCGATTGCCGGGCCGGTCGGGCAGCGCCAGCCGCTTCTCGTCGATGACGTGGGCAAATCCAGCGGGGTCGCCCTTGGGCGACAAGTCGAGGAAGCCGTCGGGGTTCGCCGTCGCCACCACGCAAAACGGCGACGCGGCGATGAAATCGCGGCAGATTCCGTCGAGATGGTCGATTACCTTGTTGCGCACCCGGGGCGGCGGAATGCCGACGATATCCGCGAGCGCCGCCTCGTCCGTCACATGGGCGTCAAAGCCAGCGAACCGGTCCTCACCTTCTGCCATGGCTGCCTCCCGCCGGCTCTGCGCCGTCGCTTTACCCATCCTGATGGTTTGCCAAAGCATAGTAGCACGACCCGGCCAAGTTCGTGTCAGGTCCGAAAATTGAGACTCTTGGGAAAGCAAAATCGCTTCGCCGTCTCCTTTGCGGCGGGAACGAGGCTAAGCTTGGCAGCACAACAAAATCTGGGAGGAACTTCGATGAAAGCGCTTCTAGGCTCGGTCGCCGCGATCGCCCTGTTTGCTGCCGGAGCGGCGCAGGCGCAGGACGACCCCATCAAGATCGGCTTCATGGCCACGCTGGAAGGCACCTACACCGTGCTCGGCGAGGATGGTCTGCGCGGCTTCAAGCTGGCGTTGATGCAGGCGAACGACGAAGCCGGCGGGCGCAAAGTCGAGTACGTCATCGCGCCGACCGACGCCTCGCCCGACTCCGCCGTGCGCGCCGCCCGCAAGCTCGTCGAGCAGGACAAGGTGGACTTCATCATCGGCCCGCTATCCGGCTCGGAAGGCATCGCGCTGCGCGACCTCGCCAAGGAATATCCCGACGTCACCTTCATCAACGGGGCGTCCGGCGCGCAGGAGACCACCTACGTCGATCCGGCCGAAAACTTCTTCCGCTTCAACATGGACGGCGCGCAGTGGGGCGTCGGCCTGGGCGACTACGTCGCCAACGAGAAAGGCTGGAAGTACGTGGCGTCGGTGGCGGAGGACTATTCGTTCGCCTACACCAACTTCCTCGGCTTCGCGCACGAATATTGCGAGGCGGGCGGCGAGATCGTCGAGCGCTTCTGGGTGCCGCTGGGCACCAAGGACTTCGCCTCGGTGATCGCGGCTCTGCCGGACGACGTGGACGCCATCTATCTCGGCCTCGGCGGCGGCGACGCGGTCAACTTCCTCAACCAGTACCAGCAGGCCGGCGGCGACGCCAACCTGATCGGCGGCACCATCATGGTCGACGGCACGGTGCTGAACTCCAAGGGCAGCGCCAAGGATGCCCTCGTCGGCACGCCCGCATCCGGCCCGCAGGCCGACACCTGGGACGACCCCAAGTGGCAGGAATACGTGAAGGCCTACCAGGACGCCTTCCCGCCGGACCAGCGCTTCGCTTCGCCCTCCCTGCTCGGCACCGCCTACTACAACGCCACCAACGCCGCGCTGCAGTGCCTCGACGAGAGTGACGGCGCGCTCAGCGAAGATCAGTCCGAATTCCGCGCGTGCCTGTCCAGCCTCGAGCTGGACGCGCCCAACGGCAAGATCACGCTGGACGAGAACCGCCAGGCGATCGGCTCCAACTTCGTGATCGAGGTGGTGGAGACCGGCGACGGCGGCCTCGCGACCAAGATGGTCAAGAAGGTGGACGGCATCAACCAGACGCTCGGCATGGACAAGGCGGACTTCGACGCCATCGGCCGTCCGGGCCGCGACGTGCCCGACTGCGGCTGACGCCATAGCGGCATCTGCCGACGAGTTCGCGCGCCGGGGCCCTGGTCCCGGCGCGTTTTTTCTGGTTGCGTGCCCAGGCCATTTGCCGGGAGCGCGCGATGCATCACGAGGGCGACCCCTTCCGCCATCACCCCGAACTGCGGGGCCAGATCGCGGATCCGCTGACCTCGTTTTTCCGCTCCTTCGGCATCGCCGAGATGGAGCGTTTGGCGACCGAGCATGGCCTGCCGACCGGCTGGTGGCACTCGGACGCGGAGCGCGAGCGCATCCGCCTCGCCGACCTCGCGCACCGGACGGCGGGCGATCTTTGGATTTTCGGCTACGGTTCGTTGATGTGGGATCCGGCGATCCGCTTCGCCGAGGTGCGCCGCGCCCATGCCATCGACCACACCCGGCGGTTCATCCTGAAGGATGTGCACGGCGCGCGCGGGACCGCCGAACGGCCGGGCCTGATGGCCGCGCTGGATGCGGGCGAGGGCTGCGACGGGCTGTTGTTCCGCATCCCGGAGCCGCTGGTGGACGCCGAAACCGAGATCCTCTATCGGCGCGAGCGGATCGGCCCGGCCTATTCGGCCGCCTTCGTGCCGGTGCGCCTGCCGGACGGTACGGTGCTGGAGGCGATCGCCTTCGTCGCGGACCACACCTCGCCGACCATCGACGCCAGCCTCACCGAAGCCGACGAGGTCCGCCTAATCGCCACCGGGACCGGATTTCTCGGCTCGAGCTTCGACTATGTGCGGGGCATCGAGGCGAAATTCGACCTGCTCGGCATCGTCGACCCGCATGTGCGGCGCCTGCGCGAGGCGGCCGAGGCCTATCGCGTCGCCCACGGCGGCTGATCCGGGCCGCAAGCGGAGAATTTCGGGGATCTGCCGGCCCGGGAGGGTTGCGTCCGGCTCGCCGTTTCGCAACATCGTGAAATGGCGCTTCACATCATCAAGCTGGCCGTCGGGGCCGAATCGCTCGACACGCTGCGGGCCTGGACCGAGCGTTCCGCGGCGGCGAGCCAGGCCACGGAAGGGCGTGCCGTGGTGCGCCTGTCGACGCGCATGGCGCCCAAGCGGATCGATGAGGTCCTGGACGGCGGCAGCCTCTATTGGGTGATCCGCGGGGCGGTGCAGGCGCGCCAGGCCATTCTGGGGTTCGAGCCGTACAAGGATGCCGGTGGCGTCGGGCGCATTCATATCGTGATGGCGCCCGAGGTGGTTCCGGTGCGCCCGCGCCCGCGCCGGCCCTTCCAGGGGTGGCGCTATCTGCGGCCCCAGGACGCACCGGCCGACTGGCGCTTCGACGATCTGGACGACGTCATTCCGCCCGCAATGCGCCGGGAGCTGATGGAGCTGTGCCTGATCTGACGGGCCGCCCGCTCCCGGCCGAGGCGGCGAACGGGGGAGGGATCAGCAAAGTCTTTGGCAGTTGCGCGGACCGCCTTATCTTAATGCCTGTGCCAAACGACAAGACGACACCCACACGGGCGGATGAACGAACCGCGACCTCCTCGTCGAGCAGCGGCGAGATCGACGCGTTCCTGACGCGGGCGAAGACGCTCGCCCCCTCGACCGGCGGCAAGCGCGGCCGGTTGATGTTCGCGCTCGACGCGACCATGAGCCGGCAGCCCACCTGGGACCGGGCGTGCAAGATCCAGGCGGAGATGTTCGCCGAGGCGGCCGAAGTGGGCGGGCTCGAGATGCAGCTCGTCTATTTTCGCGGCTTTGGCGAGTGCCGCGCCACCAAATGGCTGACCGACGGCGGCCGGCTCGGCGCGCTGATGTCGAGCATCACCTGTCGCGGCGGCCTCACGCAGATCGGCAAGGTGCTGGCCCGCGCGCTGGACGAAACCGCCAAGGCGCCGATCCAGGCGATCGTCTATATCGGCGACGCCATGGAGGAGGACGTCGACCGGCTGTGTGCCCGCGCCGGCGAACTCGGCCTCAAGAAGGTGCCGATCTTCCTGTTCCAGGAGCGCGGCGAGAGGGCCGCCACCATGGCGTTTCGAGAGATGGCGCGGCTTTCGGGCGGGGCCCACCTCTCCTTCGACGGCAATGCCAGCCAGGAGCTGGCGCGCCTCCTCAAGGCGGTGGCCGTCTATGCGGCCGGCGGACGCAAGGCGCTGGAGAGCCGCAGTGCGGGCGGCGACCACGGTGCGCGCCTGCTGCTGGAGCGCCTCGGGTGATCGCCGTTTTCCTGCTGCTGCCGCTGCTGCTCGGCATCTTGCTGGTTCTGGGCGGGACATTGGCTGCGCGCTGGTTCGTCAAGACGAGCCCCACCAAGCTGGCCGGCTCGCTTCGTTCGGGCAAGAGCTTCGCGCTGGTGTTGCTCGGCGTGTTCCTGCTCATGCGCGGGCAGGTGATGCTGGGCGGAAGCCTGGTGATGGCCGGGCTCGGCGGGCTCAACACGCCGCTGGGCGGGGCAGGGGGCTTCGGCGGCGGCGCGGGCGGCTTCGGCACGCGGGGCAACACGCGCAAGCGGCCCGGCCAGACGTCCACCGTGCGCACGGCGCACCTCGAAGCGACACTCGATCACGACAGCGGCGAGATGGACGCGTTGGTCCTGTCCGGCCCGCATCAGGGCCGCCGCCTCAGTCAGCTCGGCGAAGCCGACGTGATCGGCCTGTGGCGCGAATTCGCCGGCGAGCGGGACAGCCGGCTAGTCGTCGAGGCCTATCTCGACCGCAGGCACCCCGAATGGCGTGAGGACCTGGAGCGTGATGGCGACGGCCGGTCGGGCCGCTCGAGCGGCTCGGGCGGCGGCGGCGCGATGACGGTTGAGGAGGCTTACCAGGTCCTTGGCCTTCAGACCGGGGCCGGCGAAGCCGAAATCCGCGCAAGCCATCGCCGCCTCATGAAGCAGATGCACCCCGACCAGGGGGGATCGACTTACCTTGCGGCGCGGCTCAACGAAGCGAAGGACATCCTTTTGAAGAAACGCTGAGGGCACGGGCTAACTCGCAAATCGGGCGGCGACGCCCGATTCATCCGGAGCACCGCTGCGCTACATCGACACGGCCCAGCATGGGCGACTATGGTTAGCGAACCGTTTGCATGCCGCCCTTGCGTCACTCTGGCTTTCAAAGCCGGCGAAACGGGCTCGGTACAGCGTCCCGCGTGAGGTGGTGACCGGCGCGGTCACTTTCGGGTGGCTGGCGAGGCTCGGCTCGGTCTGTGCCGCGGTGGCCAGCAGCGCCTCCGCCTCCCGCGCCGAACCGACGGCGCCCACCTGAATTTGCCAGCTGCCGCGGACGGCGCCGCTCGGGATCGCCTGCGCCTGGCTGGTGCCGGGCCGTGCCGGCGCGGCTGCGCTGCGGCCTCCGGCGGCCCGGTCGATGGCGGCGAGGAGAGCCGAAACACCGGTATCGTCGTTGCTGCTCACCTCGATCGCGGCGAAGGCGGTGGCGAAACGGTCGCCGTGGATGGTGGGCTGGCTGGGCTCGGCCTTGGAAATGACGATGGTGCCGACGGCGGTCTCCGGAGTGGCGGTGGCACGGGCCGGGCGAGGCGAAGCTTCGGCCGAGGCGAGTGCCACGGACTTGGGCGGCAGCGGCTCGGCCGACGGGGCTGCGATGCCGGCTTCCGACGCCTGCGCGATCACGGCGGTCAACGTGTCGGGATCGCTGGCCGTCGCGATCAGCGAACCGACGGTGCGGCGCGCGTCGGCGAAGGCCATGATGTGCGCCTCGATCGGATCGCCGTTCTGCAGTTCGGTCTTGGCGTTGAAGCGGGCGACGTAGACGGCCTCGAGGGCGGGCTTGGACAAAGGCAGCGGCGGCGGCAGCACGTCGTTGTAGGCCAGGAGCGGCAGCGGAGCGCCCTTCTTCGCCTTCGGCAGCCAGCGCTCGACCAGCTCCTTCATGTGCGCGTCGCGGCTCGCGCCGCTGTTGCCGCCCATCACCACGGCGACGAGGTGGCGCCCGTCGCGCCGCACCGAGGTGACGAGGTTGAAGCCGGAGGCGCGGATGTAGCCCGTCTTGATGCCGTCGACGCCTTCCACGCGGCCCAGCAGCTTGTTGTGGTTGCCGTAGCGGCGCTTGCCGTACTCGAACACGCGGGTCTGGAAGACGCCGTAATATTGCGGAAAGTCGCGCTGGATCGCGAGCCCGAGGGTCGCCATGTCGTGCGCGGTGGTGAACTGGGCGTCGTCCGGCAGGCCGTTGGCGTTGCGGAAGGTGGTGTTGTTCATGCCCAGGCGGCGGGCGGTCGCCGTCATGCGCTTGGCGAAGGCCGTCTCGCTGCCGGCGATGTGCTCGGCCGCGACCACTGCCACGTCGTTGGCCGATTTGGTGACCAGCGCCTTGATGGCGTCGCGCACCTCGATGGTCGCGCCGGGCTTGAAGCCGATCTTGGAGGGCGGCCGGCCGGCGGCATAGGTCGAGACGCTCATCTGCGTGCCGAAGGTGAGCCGGCCCGCGGCCAGCTCCTCGAAGATGATGTAGCACGTCATGATCTTGGTCAGCGACGCGGGGTAGCGCTTCTCGTCCGCGTTCTGCTCGTAGAGGACCTTGCCGGCGTTGGCGTCGTACACGTAGCCGGCATATTTCGGGTTGGCTTCTGCCGGTCCACTCGCCAGTGCAACCACTGCGGCGAGGGCCAGGGCGATGCGCGAACTAGCGCGCTGCAAGCCGGTAAACGCGTGCATAAGGTCCTTCAACGCTTCGACTGCGGCGACATTGCCGCAGAACCCGACGGTTCGGGCACTGACACGTCCGCGAAGGTGCCCCGAAAGGTGTTCACCGCTCCTGAACCGCCATGGTTGAAAACCCGTTTACGACCCAACGCTTGGCCTAGGCTTGCAGACTGTTATTGTGCAACCAAATCGCCGTTTCGGTGAGGGTTAACGATCCGGGCACTCGCGAACGGGGACCGCAAGGATGGTCGAGTGTGGCGAAACTACCATTGCGCCCGCCCATCGAGAGGCGATCCGCGCCGCCCGTC